>CAZKDZ010000109.1:0-12580 GCA_964551635.1 uncultured bacterium
AGCGCGCGTTCAACGCCCGCGCCGAGTGTGGCAGCATCCGGAGAAGCGGGAGGATAGGCCTGGAGACCCACCACAAGTTGCCGCGGTTCCTGCAGATCCGGCAGGATATCGGAGATGGTCCCCTGGATCCGGTCGGCGTCCGGTGTGTAGGCGAGTGTTTCCGCGTAATCCGCGATTTTCGCGAGACGCGGGCGGTTGATCGCAGCGTTAAACCGGTCGCCCATGAAGATGGTCGAAACAGGCACCCCGGCGGCTGTCCTGACTTCCTCCAGCAGGCTCGAGACAACCTCGTCGCGCATCCGGACGAATGGCTCGAGTTGAGGCACGGTGGCGATGAGTTCTTCAGGGGACTCTGCAGGCGGGATGCCGGATGCCAGGGTCCGGCGCAACATGGCCGCAACGGACCTTGAAAGGGCGCCTGGATCCAGGCCTTTCTCCTGAGCCCGTGCCCGACAGGCGTCGCAGAAGCAGAGGGAGAGCAGCATTCGTCCGCCCCGCCCCAGATCGACGCCGTGTTTGACGTGATAGTGGGTGTGACCGAACCCGCCATACGAGAGGGATTCGCACTCGAGGAGGGCGATGCCGTAGTTCGCCGCGAGATCTCCGGCCAGCGCCGCGGCGAAGGCGCGCACCCCCGGGTTGGCCGGGCAGAGCCAGGATGTGCTGACGTCTCCGGTACAGGTGACTTCGGCGCATTCGGGGTGACGCCCCGCCTGGAATGAATTGTGGAGGAATACCGTCCAGGCGATGAGCTCGAATCCGGCGCAGGCCGCGGCATCGGCGGCGTCAGCATACCAGTTTTCCCCAGACATCAGGGGGCTGACGTGCGGTTGTATGGGCGTGTCGGCATAAAGGCCCGCGTCGGGCTGGAAATAGACCGCGGCCTGTGGGATCTGGAGGAGGACCTGACTCGGCGAATGAGGGCGCAGCATCTCGAAGGTATGGTATGCCGAGGCCAGGCTGATTCCGTCCAGACCGATGTCTTCCCGCAGCCGTTTCGCGATGGCCCGGACGTCGCCGTCGGCCAGGTCCCACGGGTAGGTCCAGAGCGTTGTGTGAATGTCAGGCAATCCGATGGCTCCAGCTGTTGCTGGTATGCGACGATGAAGAACAATGCGCTATGCCAGCGACGTGGCGATCTGCAGTTGGTCCCCGATGTGTTGATAGTACCAATTGACTACGTCGATTGCAAGGAGTTTCGGGGACATTTTATCGGGGAGACTACCCTTGGCTTACCTCCCCCGTACCCAGACCTACCCCCTAGCCCCCTTCCTAAAGGAAGGGGGAACCGTGTCGGTCAGATGTACGGAGTTTGCAACCGTGACGGGATGGCGATATCCTGTCAGTCATGGTGTCTATAGACGACCGTCGAGTCGACATCCGGCTTTTCACCCTCTTTCCTTTAGGAGAGAGGGCCGGGGAGAGAGGTCTGGGCGGTGTGAGAGGTGGCCTTTGACCTTGACTTTTGCTTTGGGCTGACGGCTGACGACTGATAGCTGAGGGCTGGTTTTATATGTACCCTGTCGACCCATCCGGCCTGACGGGCGCCGTGCGCTGCCAGTGGGGCGGGTCTGAATCTGCAAGCGCGTCTTCGTTCACCTCGATTCCCAGTCCCGGGCGATCCCTGAGTTCAAGGTATCCGTCTACCGGGAGGTAGGGATCCGGAACGTAATCCATCCATCTGGACCCAACGGGGATGACGTATTCGAGGATCTTGAAGTTGTGCGTTGCAGCGGCGAAGTGTACGTTGACCGCCGTGGCGATCGGTCCCATCGGATTGTGCGGCGCGATGGTGACATAGTGGGCTTCGGCGATGGCTGCGATCTTTCGCATTTCCAGAAGGCCCCCGCAAACGCAGACGTCCGGCTGAATGATGTCGGCGGCCCTGGCGGCGATGAGATTCAGGAACTCGAAGCGCGCGTAGAGACATTCTCCGGTCGCAAGCGGTACCTGCATCTGCTGTCGCAGTTGCTGCCAGGCGGGGATGTGTTCCGGTCTGAGGGGTTCTTCATAAAACAGGGGGTCGTAGGGGGCCAGCGCGTTTGCAAGCTGCAGGGCTCTGACGGGTTCGAAGATTTTCGCGTGCGGATCGAAAGCAAATTCCCAATCGTCGGGTGCGTGCTTCCGGAGGCTCTCGAAATACTCGGCGGCGGCGGCGCAGACCCGGCCCCACCGATTCGCGTCCGGATTCAGAAGGAACGGGCTGGTCTTGAACGCCGTGAATCCCCATTTGTCGTTCAATCGATGCGCGCCTTCCGCCGCGACCTCTCCGGTGGGTCCGCCGCAGCTCTGGTAGACCCTTACGCGGTCTCTCAGGTTGCCGCCCAAAAGCATATATACGGGAACGTTGGCGGCTTTGCCGCTGATGTCCCAAAGCGCGTGTTCCACACCGGAAATGGCGGCCAGGCCGGTGCCCCCCGCGGGAAAGCGAAACTGCTGGTGAATCTTCATCATCAGGTATTCGATGCGGCGGGGATCTTCGCCGACAAGCCACGTCGCGACGTAGTCGACAATGGGTTCGATGGAGAGGTCAGGACCGATGGAATAGGCTTCTCCCCATCCGTACAGGCCCTCGTCGGTTTCGACTTTGACGAGCGCCCTGGGACGGTTGCTGTAGGTCACGAGGAAGGTCTTAACCGCGGTGATTTTCATGTTGGCAACTCTCCTTTTTCAGAGGATTGGGCGGCGGGGTCTGGTTCGGGATTGTACCGAAAGAGCTCTCCAGGCGTGCAATCGAGCGCCTGACAGAGAGACTCGATGGTGGCCAGGTCGATCCGCTTTGCCCGGTTGTTGTAGATGGCCGAGACGGTATTGGCCTGAAGCCCGGTCAGCGTGGCGATTTCGGAGATCCTGTACGGGCGGTCCGGGCCCTTTTCGGCCATAAGAATGTGGAGTTGGAATCTCAGCATTTTTCTGAATGTGCTGGAGGCGAAGCCGCCAGACGTTACCGGATCTGCGCGTGGCTGAAAGAGTTATAAATAATGTTGTAATAAATAAAATATATTATTTTATACGTAATTAGTTACTTGTATTTTTTAAAAGGCAACGCATTGGGCAAGTGGACGCGTTATGCGTCGTGTTGAATTTGCGATATACAGTCCAAAGGAATGATATTTCTCCGGGAGGGGGCCGAATGCGTCGGTTGTCCCGCGAGTGCGGCGTTTTCCACAGTCTGGATCGGATTTCTCAGTCTTTGAAGGTCAGCGAGATGCCGGCTTTGGCGCCGTACTTGTTTTCGGTGCCTTCGGCCACGCCCCGGTCCAGAGTGGTTTCCGCAAAAAACCGAAACGGTCCAAGCATCTTCAGGTTGATCCCGGCCGCGGCGGTCAGAAGCACCCTGCTGGCCGACCCGTCGATGAGTTCGGCATCCGACTCTTCCTTCGTGTATATGAACCCGCTTCCGGCACCGCCGTAAATCCGGAGGTTGTCCCCGAGACTGAACTTGTAGAGCCCACGAACGGAAACGGGCACGGTAATCGCACCGGATTTCTCGTAGTACTCTCCGGCCAGCATCACCCCTGCCGGCTTGCTGCCGAACGGCAGAATGATGGATCCGTGCCAGCCGGGTTCCTTGTCTTCCACATAGAGTCCACCCCCCGCGCGTATGGCGATCTGTGCGTGCGTCTGCGCGGCGGTCGCGCACAAGAGACAGAACGCGGTCAACGCAGGGGCGAGGTATCTGATCATCGCAGGACACTCCTTTCGCAGTTGGTTCGACCAGGTCGGGTCCTCGAACTCAATATTGGTACGCAATTCCCATTCGGCGGGTCGCCGCACGCAGGTTTCCTTCAGAAGTCCACAGCGGCAGGTCGGACAACCGGGCGGACGCCATCAGGTGCGCGTCGATCAGGCCGACCCCCGCGGCGGACAGCCGGTGATGATCGATGAAATGCAGGACTTCACGCTCGCTGGCCATGGAGACCTGCGGCAGGGTCTGCAGCAGCGTGAGGAATTCGTTCCGGTTGTCCAGCGTCACGCACGCAAGTTCCCCGACGATGAGTGGATGGCACGCGACCCTCGCCTCCCGGAGGAGCGACTTCAGTCGTCCGTTCCCCGAACGGAGGAACGAGACCCAGATTGACGTATCGACAAGGACCATGGCTACGGGTTAACCGGACGTCGCCGAGGTACCGGCAGCAGGCTCTCCTCCGTTCCTTCGAGTTCCGCCAGCCGCCTGCTGCTCTCGCGGGAGATCAGGGCTTCGAGTCCAAGCCTGACCAGGGCGGTTTTCTGTTTGATGCCGGTTAAAGTGGACGCTCGTTGCAACAGGGCATCGTCTATAATGAGCGTTGTTCTCATATGCTATAATATGCATAATTTATACATATAAGTCAATGCCAATCAGATGACTGGAACCATCGTACGGCATCGAAAACAATCGGATGGAAATTGCGTCAGGGATCGAACGGTTGTATGTTAGTAGGGGCGACCGGCCGGTCGCCCAAAGGCGGGAAGACGGTAGAGGTGAGACGGGAGAAGAAATGCGGGGAGACGGGAGACGTGAGACGTGAGACGGTAGAAGAAACCCTTGCCCGGTATGTTATTACTCCTTGCCTCAGGAACCAGAAGAGACCTCACAGGGCAGGTAATCTCTCCCCTCTTCCGTCTCCCCTCTCACCGCTTCTGTGGGGCCGGGGAGAGGTCCCCTGGAGTGACCAATGACTGAGAAATTCAAACTGATCCCCGAAGCCCACGTCTTCCTGATGAACGGAAGTGACGAAGTGTTGCTTCTTCGGCGTTTCAATACGGGATTTGAAGACGGGAAGTACAGCGTGATCGCCGGGCACATCGACGGAAACGAGGAGGTTCGGGCCGCGGCGATCAGGGAAGCGCGTGAGGAGGCGGGAATCGAGATCCGGATGGAGGACATCGAGGTCGTGGGCGTGATGCACCGGAAGAGCGAGGACGAACGGGTGGGGTTCTTTCTCGCGGCCACCAGGTGGCAAGGCGACGTGGTCAACGCCGAGCCGCACAGGTGCGACGACCTGTCGTGGCATTCCATTCACGATCTCCCTGACAACATGGTGCCATACGTCAGGCGCGCGCTCGAAAACTATCTGAACGGCAGGTTCTACGACAGCTTCGGCTGGGAGTGACCATCCGATTCGATACGCAACAGGACACCAATAGCCATGAACGACAGGACGATCGATCTCACGGTCTCGATACCCCCTCAATTCAGGGTCCTTCTGGTCACCCTTGGCGTTGTCCACGTGCTTGGCGGCGCTCTTTTCCTGAGCGCAGGGAACGACTTTTTCGGCATCCTGAATCTGGTACTCGGTCCTTCATGGCTCTCGTGGGGTCTGTTTTGCGACCGCATCAACAGGCACACCATCGCCATCGATGACGAACAAATCGAAATCGTCAGAGGCCTTTTCCGCCGCCGCAGAATCCTCTGGTCGTCGATTTCGGAAATCCGCTTCGAGTCGTCCCGGATGGATATTCAGGTCAACCGGGGCAAGGCCGCGACGGTGAATTTCCGGGAAATCAGCTCCTGCGCAAGCCGGTCGATCAGAGACGAAATGGTCACAAAACTCAACCCGGTCGCCGAGGCGAACGGTGTGTCGATTGAGGGAGCATAGCCGACCTTCAAGCGTTTTCGGTCGATTTGCAGATGAGCAACGTCAATTGAGGAACGGAACGCAGGTGCGAATAATGCAAAGGTGAATTGTCAGTTCGAGGCGTGAAGATGAGAGATTCTTCGGAAGGGAACTTCAGCTATTTTGCGGAAATCGCGGCATCGTACGATCGGGTCCAAACGGTCCTGAGTCCTCCCTACGAGAGAGGGCTCGAGATGATCGTCGAGCTGATCCCGTTCGAATCGGACGACCCATTCGAGTTTGTGGATTTGGGCTGCGGTACAGCGGAACCCACGGCTCGAGTGCTGGAACGCTTTGGGAAGGCGACAGGCACATGCATGGACAGCGAACCGGAGATGCTCCGGATCGCGAAACCGAAACTGACGCCTCATTCGGGGCGGTACAAGATCCGGGAAGCCGACATTACTGATTGCGCCATCCCGAGATGCGACCTGGTTTTCTCAGCGAAGACGTTTCACCACGTGCATCCGGATCGTTTGCCTTCACTCATTGCGAGAATCGCGAGCGCGCTGCGGCCCGGCGGTTGTTTCATCCTCTACGATACGATGTCGGTGGGGCCGGGCTGGTCAGCCGCCGTCCGGCAGCAGGCTTCCCGCTTCCGCGAGCGCCACGTTCAGCGCGCGATCGATTCGGGGAGGGTGACCCGGGAGGAAATCGACGCCAGACGGGAGTACAAACGAATGATGAAAGCGACGGGGAAGGACGTTGAATACGAGCACCGCGCGGAAGACCTCATCGGCTCGATGACGGTCGCGGGGTTCGAGGAAGCCGCCGTTGCCTGGCGCCTGTTTGCCGATACGATCCTGTTGGCGTTTGTGCCGCGACTATTGTGACCCGGCGCTGACCACGGGTTGCGTTGACTCGTGCGAGCAGAGGACGACAAGCAGGTTGCTGACCATATTCGCCCTCTGTGCTTCGTTCAGCTTGATCACGTCATCGTCCGTTAGCCGCTTCAGGGCCATCTCCACCATACCGACGGCACCGTCGACGATCTTCGCCCGCGCCGAAATGACCGCCTCGGCCTGCTGGCGCTGTAGCATGGCGTTGGCGATTTCCGGGGCGTAAGCCAGGTGGTTGATCCGTGCCTCGTCGATCTCCACGCCGGCTTCCTGGACGCGGTCCTGAATCTCCTTGCCCAGGGATTCGGATACCTCGGTAATCGACGACCTCAGGCTGATCTCTTCGCCTTCGGATTGATCGTACGGGTAGCTGGTTGCGAGATGCCGGATTGCCGATTCGGATTGGACCTTGACATACTGTTCATAGTCGTCCACGTCGAACAGGGCCTGCGCGGCGACCTGAACCCTCCAGACGATCACCGCCGAAATCTCGATGGGATTGCCCCTGCTGTCGTTCACCTTCAGCCGCTCGCTGTCGAAGTTCCTGACGCGCAGCGACACCTTCGTCCGGCTCTTGAACGGGTTGGTCCAGCGAAATCCCTGGGTGGTCTCCGTGCCCTTGTAGTCGCCGAAAAGCAGGAGGACGACGCATTGATTCGGTTCCACCGCGAAGAGGCCCGTCAGCAGGACGATCACGATCAGGAGAAGAACGATCGACGAGATGATGGGAACGGCCCCGCCGACAGCGACGCCGTAGATGAACAGGACTACGGACAATGCCAGAAACAAAAGCGATACAACCAGCATCAACCAGCCGCTGGACTGTGGGGTGATCCTCTCTTCCGTCATGGGAGTCCTCCAGGCAAATTGTGACTGGACAGTTTCGGGTTCATTCCGGACTCGGCTTCGCCGCCTTGCAAATGGTACGACGCGAAACCGGGATATTTTGTTTCGAAGACATCAGATGAATACACACCGCTACGCTTGCAGGAAAGCCCCGATAGTACAAGTTGATGAAACCAACCCGCCCTGGTTGGTTCATTCGACCCTTCAATCGCCCCGCTGAACCTCCAAAAATTACTGGTGCACAGAATTACCTGACGTGCATTTCCCGGCAGACTGAAGTTTTTTTGTGTATGAGAATCCGGAAAGGGGGAGTGTCCAATAAAACCACGACCCGATCGTATTCGGTATAGAGTTCTGCGGGTAGCTGTGATCGGTCTGACCACGTTGGTGGCCTGCAGTTGTTACGAAAAACGTATACACTGGTCGCCGGACGGTCAACGGGCCGCCATCATCTTTAGCAAGAACCTGTTCGAGGCGGATAACCATATTCAGGGCCTGTACTTTTCAGATTCGGAAGGCCGTTTGTCACGGAAATTGCTGCCAAAAACCAGTACAGTGGCGTGGTTTGGCGACTCTCAACGTCTGGCCGTCGCTACCTGGAACAATCCGAATGGTGGCCTTTCGATCGCGCGCGTGGAGGACGAACGTCTGACGCTGGGTCCAACACTGTGGTCCGATTCATCCGAAGTCATCAATATACGAGTTGCGCCAGGCGACGCTCATCTCGCGTTCACCGTGGGGAGTGTTGATGATTCAAGCGGTGTATCGCTCCTCGTTGCGCCTTGCGACGGTTCCGCCCCGCCAACGGTCGTCTCCCATCACGCGGCGTTTTCACCGGATTGGAGCCCCGATGGACGTTCCCTCGTGTACTTCGAGGGGACGAGCAGTCACAGCGACGAGCCGAGTCTTGGAAGGCTCGTGCGGCGAAGCGTCGTCAATGAGCATGGACAGATCGAACTCGCAAGGGATCCTGTTCCTCTCGCGGAAGTCGTATTCTTCTGCTTTGCTCAGGTTCGTTGTCTCAGAGATGGACGGGTAATCTTCAATACCGCCGAGCTGAACTTTCCATTTGCATCGGTTGACGATGAAGTTCTACCCTTTCAGCTCTTCGCTATCGAGACCACGCGGCAGCCTACGCTGATCCGCATAATGACCCGTGAGGCGGAGGCCAAACTGCGGCAGGCATTATGGTTTTATGAGGTCAGCCCCGACGAAAGCCAGGTACTCTTTGGCACACTCGACGGTGACGTGTATCTGCTAACGCTCGCGACGGGAGAGATGAAGGAGATATACACTCCCGAAAATAACCGGACCGGTGCAGTAGCCCCGGTCTGGCGCAGGGCAGGGGAGTTTACCTACGTCAAACCGGAATCGGGCGTCATCCAATGGCATGACGGGCAAGAGACCGTGTTGAGTAAAAACTGGGCTCGCGAGTTCATTGACGGACTTGATTAGAGGCCGTTGCGCCGCCGTTTCGAGTGCGCCTGCGAAATCATGCCCTGCGTGTTCGTTTGAATCTCTGCGATTCCCGGATTTGTATCCCTCCGGACGGTTCCCCTGGCAGAAATCGATGCCTCACGTAAATCGGAATCGCGGTTTGGCGCCGACGTTTTTCCCTGTATATTGGTCGGTGGATGAATCCGGTATTCATTGCCGGTCGATTGACCGAGCGCCCCTCAGTCGTTTCCCCCGTCTCACGCTAATTTGCGTGGAACCGAAACTCAGAGTACGCTATGTCTGAAATCGTCTCGCTTGTCGACCGGATCGAAGCGTGTCCGGTGGGTCGCGACGGGCGTCCGATGGCCGGCGATGCGCGAAGGCAGGGCGTCCGACGACTATTTCGCGCGTTTTCCGGAATGCGGGAACGACCCGCTGAGGAACGACTACGGCAACGCGCGCGCCTTCCCGGAACCATTCGCGAGGGGCGGCGGGTTCTTTCCCGTACTTCTCAAGATGACCGACGGGACGCTTTGCTGCGCAACGCGGACCGGTTCGCGTCACGCCGGAAGCGGAGGCGAAATCAGCCTTTCGTTCTCCTTCGATCGTGGGCGGCAGTGGACGGACTATCGTACGGCCGTTCGGGGAGACCCGGAACGGAATATCGACGTGCGGAACCCGGCGCTCGGCCGGGCGGAGAACGGCGACCTCATTCTCGCCTACGGCGTGATGCGCGGGATCGACGTCCGGGGACGCGTCTCGACGCCCGATCCCTATGAATCGATTCAGGTGATCCGTTCGGCCGATGCCGGCGCGACGTGGTCCGATCCCGAGAAGGTCCCCTTCCCGGCAGAAGACCTTCTGCTTCACCCTCACGGTCAGATGCGACGTCTTTCGGACGGGACCCTGGTATTCAACGCCCGCGGGTTCTATACGAAGAGGGCATACAAACTGAATCCGGGTCTTCCGGCGCGGATGAGCTACCTTTACCGGTCGCGAGACGGCGGGAAGACATGGTCGGAGACTACTCTCGTCAAATCAGGCGGGAGCGAGACCGGTTTCCTGGCCATGAATGAAGCACACTGGCTCGCGTACGTCCGATTCAACGACGGACCGAACCGGATCGCCCATTCGTATGACGGCGGGAAGTCCTGGGAGGGTTGGGTGCCGGCTGAACCGGAATCCGGGAGACGCGACGACGGAAAAACTGTTCGTTCAAGGGCCGCTTCGCCGGGCAGTATCGCGGAACTGCCGAATGGAAACGTACTGATCACGTACGGATACCGAGCGTATCCCTTCGGCGTGCGCGCCATTGTAAGCCGAGATGGTGGATATACCTTCGACGTGAATCAGGAATACATCATCAGCGATACGGCTTACCATCCGGATTGCGGGTATCCGAGTACCGTGTGCTTCGAGGACGGCACGATCGTAACGGCCGCATATTCGCTGATGGACGTCGCACAACCGGAGTGGGGCACGTGCTGTATCGCGTACCGTTATTCGCAGCAGGACTTCGAATGAAGCGGCCGCGTTTCAGGGGGGATGAAACGCGCCGTCGATGCGTCTGTTGAAACCTTCCGGGAGCCGAATTCCATGCTGAAGCAGATCTCCTCTTCCGTATACTGCTGGTCGGAGATTCACGGTGCAAACAGGAATGAGCCCTATCCGTGGAACAGCTTTGTCATCCGGATAAAACACGGAGAAGGCCTGGTTCTTGTCGATCCGCTTCCGCTGCCGGCCGAAGAAGAGAGGGAGATCGAAGCCCTGGGCAATCCCGCGCATATTCTTCTGACCTGTGAGTAACACCTGCGCGAATCGGAGTCATTCAGGGATCATTGGGGTTGCGACATACGCATTCACGCGGCCGGAGCGGAGTATTGCGAAGTGATGATCGACGATACGTTTCAGGACGGAGACCTGCTGTGGGACCTGATCGAAGTCATCCACATTCCGGAGGCCTACCATACCGATGAGGTCGCGTTTCTGGTGCGGGGAGACGGGAATGCGATGATCGTGGGAGATGCGGTCTGCGGAGGCAGGAAGGATCGAGGCATTCCGGACGGTGAAATCTGGATAAACGCACCCGAATACGTTGTCGCCGGTCTGTCAGGCGCGCGAGAATCGCTGCGGAAGCTGTCCGGTCATTCATTCGAGACAATGGCTTTCGGACACGGATCGCCGATCCTGCAGGCCGCCGGCGACCGGTTTACGGCATTCCTGGAAGATGACGAGGCCTGGGCTACACTGGAATCCGAGAAGGCCGAGAGAACGAACCCCGCCTCGCTGGAATTCATCCGGGAAATGGAAGCGAGGAAAACGCGCAGCAGATAGAGTGGTCAACGGGTTGTGTAGGGGCGACCGGCCGGTCGCCCTTACAAAAATCAGGCTTCCACGAATTGCTATCGACGGTACGTATCGCCAACCGCGTCTGGCTGACTGCCCATCCTGTCCATCCATGTTAAGTTCAGAACGGAGTGATGTATAAAGAGACATAAAGGAGGTTTCGCCATGCCGCAGGACAACAGCCTTAGCATGTCGGTGATCGGACAGATTTCGGTAACCGTTCAGGACCTCGACCGTGCGGTTGAATTTTACCGTGACAAGCTTGGAATGCAGTTCCTCTTCAGCGTGCCGGGGATGGCTTTCTTCAATTGTTCGGGCGTCCGGCTTCTGCTCGGCCTGTCGGAAGATGGATCAGCGGACGTGCACGCTTCGATCCTCTATTACAAGGTAGAGGACCTCGAAGGCACGTGTGTGGAACTGCGTTCCCGAGGCGTCGATTTCGAAAGCGAACCGCACAAGATCGCCGATATGCCCGATCACGAGCTCTGGATGGCGTTCTTCAGGGATTCCGAGAGGAATCTGATGGCGCTGATGGCCGAGAAGCCGAGAGAGAAACAGTAGACATTACACGTCGGACGGAGCGGACCGATGGACGAACTCGAAGAACTGTCGTTTTCATTTCGCTGTATTATCGACAGGCCCGTGTCCGAGGTCTTCGATGCCGTCACGGACAGGTCGGCGATCAGCACCTACTTCACGGACGACGCCAGCGCCGGATTGGTTGCCGGCAGAACGGTCGTCTGGCGATTCGGCGATATCGAGGTGGACGTCGCGGTGGAAGAGGTGATCCGCAACCGGAGGGTCGTCTGCAACTGGCCCGCCAGCAACGAAGTCGGCTACAGGACGCGCTTCATGTTCGAATTCGAAGCGCTGAACGGCGGCACGAGGATTTCGGTGAGCGAGTCCGGATGGCGGCCCGACCGGGGCGGGATCGACAGCGCGTTCGATCAGTGCTCCGGCTGGACGCATTTCTTTGCGAGCCTCAAGGCGAGGCTTGAGTACGACGTGGACCTGAAACGCTTCTACGACGACGGGGGCTGATCGACCGCCGTCAATCCAGTTAAATCCGCCAACGGATCCTTGACGTTGGCGAACAACGCGCGCCGTGCCGGGGAGACCGGTTCACGGCGCGTTTCGCGTTCCGTTGGCGCCGCGCAAAAAAACGCGGACCGGAGGTCCCGGTCCGAGGGTTGCCGCGACGTGGATCTGTCGAACGGTCACGACAATGCACGCCGCCGTCGTCCGTGTGATGGTTGTCATTCCAATCCACTGACGGAGGTTTATGGTGAATCTGTTGACTTGCGGTTAACCGCTGACTTCATCCTGTCCCGGAGGCGGATCCGCCGGGCCTGAGGCCTTCCGCAGACCGCGCCAGATCGAATAAATCAGCATCGGGATGCCGACCAGGATCAGGAATGGAACGAGCGCGTAGATGACCACCATATGGGGACCAAGCA
The DNA here is from genome assembly GCA_964551635.1 of uncultured bacterium. Classification (GTDB taxonomy): domain Bacteria; phylum Latescibacterota; class UBA2968; order UBA2968; genus JAAXHE01. Next base: position 12,526 of record CAZKDZ010000109.1, read on the forward strand.
AGCCGCCAAGTAGACTGAACAGGACGGCCAGCGGCGTTGCGATCGCCAATCCGAC
>CAZKDZ010000110.1:0-23238 GCA_964551635.1 uncultured bacterium
TCGGCATCCCGGATGCTCCGGTCCCAGGCGGCCTGGCCGGTGGTGAAGTCGAAGTAGGGGCAGATCTGCACGATTTCGAGGTCGTGTTCGGCTGCGATTGACCTTACCCATGCCAGGTCCGCGTGGCAGAGGTACTGCTGCCAGAGTTCGATCCCGTCGTAACCCAGTTCAGCCAGGTAGGGGATGGCCTTTTCCTGATCGGCCTGTTCGTTGCCGAATGCGTTTGTGCAGAATGCGGATTTCATAAGAGCGGGTTGAGTGGAACAATTGCCACAAAAAGCACAAAAGGCACAAAATGTCTAAGGCAGTGCAAAACAGCCGCAATCCGGTGACGAATTCTGCGGGGATTAGCCTTGATTCGTCGTTTTTCGGTGATGTAAAATCGTATATGTGCAGGCTGATAAAGGCGATTAAACTGTGGATTACCCTGTCTGCCTACGTTAGAAAGGCAGGATACACCAGATCACTGGACGTGAACGGAAATATCATCCTTATGAACGACCTCAATTCCCCGTTTCCCCCGGTCCCTTCTGTGTTTTTTGTGCTTTTTGTGGTCGATTTGACTGTAGTCTTTATTCGAATTGAGGTTTGGCAGTTGGCAAGTTCAATGCCGTCCAAGGCGGAAGCTGATGTTTGACATGTGTGAACTCGAACGTAAAATAGAGGGACGTGAGTTAATGTCAATCGCAAATTGGTACCTGAATCATCCGTTGCCATTCTGTCGCACAGACAGGTTGCCTGAATGGAAAGATATTCTCGGAACATGACACTTCAATAGGAGGTATCGATGTCCGGACCCTTTGATTACGGAATCATCTACAACTGGGACGGGGCGCCGCACGGTTATTCCGAGGTGCCTCAGTCGATGGACGCGTTTCTCGAGAAGACCTACGCGCCGATCGAGGAGACGCAGGTGGGGGCGCTGTTCTGGTGCATCGGCGAGCACGCCGCCCGGTGGCCGGATTCCGCGCTCGAAATGCTGGGCGACGTCCACGGGCGAAAGTACGAGAACGTGTCGGCCTACACACACACCGAAAACATCCGCCTGATGCTCGAGCGGGGTGAGGACCCGCACGTCTCGCTGATCGAACACGGCTGCGCCCAGGGCATGGCCGTTTACGCATCCGTGCGCATGAACGACAACCACTTCGACGGGGCGCAGGTTGAAGACCTCCCGACCCTTCACCACAGCGAGTTGACCCGGATGCGGCGGGAACACCCGGAGTGGGTGCTGGGCGACCGGACGTCGGAGTGGTTCGCCCTCTCGTGGAATATGGCTGTCCCCGAAGTCCGCGAGCACCGGTATACCCATATCGAGGAGGTCGTCACGCGGTACGACTGGGACGGCGTGGAACTGGACTGGCAGCGGCATGCGTTCCACCTTCCCGAGGATGAGGCCTACCGGCTGAGGTACGTGCTTACCGACCTCCAGCGCCGGGTCCGGCGGTTGACGGACGACGTCGCAAAACGGCGCGGCAGACCGTTCTATCTGGCGGCGCGCGTGGCCGGCTCGCAGGAGATGTGCCGCCGCATCGGCTACGATATCCCCGTGTGGATCGAAGAGGGACTGGTGGACATCCTGATTCTGGGAGGGGGCGCCGTAACCGATGCGTCTCTGGAGGTGGCCCCGTTCGTGGAGATGTGCCGGGACAGGGGGATCGCCGTCTACGCGGGATTCGACAGCGGACTGCCGGACCCGTTCGTGGGCCCCGAGACACCCGAAGTCAAAGATCGAATGCGCACCCGGGCGATTGCTTCACGCTACCATCGCGCCGGCGCCGACGGCATCTACGTGTTCAACTGGCACGCCAACCGGGACATGAAGCGGGAATTGCTCTCGCAGATCGCCTCACCCGAAACACTCCGGCGCACCGACAAGATTTATGCGGCCACACACCGGTTTATCCAGAAGGAGGGACCCTGGCGCGGCGCCTATCGCATCGACCGGATCCTGGGCGAGGTGCCGGTTGCCCTCAAGGAGACGACAACGGACGAAATGCCCGCCATCACCCTGGACATCGCTGACGACGTTAAGGGAGACGGTCCGTCGCACCTGGAACTCCGCGTCCGCCTCGACCAGTGGGTGGTTGGCGATCGCGTTCGGGTATGCTGGGATGGCCGGGAACTGGAAGCACCCGAATTCCGTTACTGCGTTATGGACAACACCAATCCTCCTGGGGGCGCCTTCCAGCCTCCACCCGGCATCCGCCGAATTTCCGACGTGAGCAAGGCGGCGTGGCTTTGCTTTCCACTGCGCCCCTCCGATATCGCCCTGGGGAGGCATACCGTCAAGGTCGGGCTGGTCGAACGGAATCCGAAAATCGTCTGCGATCTCGTCCTGACCGACGTGGAAGTGGTCATTCGCTATTGACGCCCCGTAAAACGGCAGCGTAAGGGCATGGGAATTTCTGACCGGAGGGAGATACAATGGCCGTTATTGATTCGATGCGCGAGAGGGTCCGCGCCGAGTTGCCGGAGGCCGGAGAAATCGTCGACGGCTCACTGCGGGAGAAGGTCATCGAGGCGTGGGCGACGGCGCTTGCCAACAGCAGCTTCGAGGCGATTGCCGACATCAGGCCATCCGGAAACCCGGATACGCCGCCCTTGAAGAAGGGGACGCAGACCGACCACATCCGCGGCGTGACCCGGCTGGCGATGCGGATGGCAGATGAACTCGTCTCGATGTTTCCGGGTCTGAAGGTGGACCGGGACATTCTCATTGCCGGCGCCCTTTGTCACGACGTCGGCAAGCCCTGGGAATTCGATCCGGAGAACCAGGCACGCTGGAAGCGGGCGCCGGGCGCTGCCGGATACCCTTCCATAAGGCATCCGGCCTACGGCGTTCACGTATGCCTGAGCGTGGGGCTTCCGGAAACCGTGGCGCATATTGCCGGCGGGCACTCGGGCGAAGGAGAACTGGTGGTGCGGAGCCTGGAGAACACCATCGTCAATGCCGCGGACTACGCCTTCTGGCGGGTGCTGCGGGCCGGGGGGCTGCTTGAGGATGAGTGAGAAAAAAGCCGTTCTGGCTGTTTGTCTCCACACTGTAATCCATTTACCAGAGGGGCCTATATGCACAAAGACAGGGTCCTGAAATGGGGTTACTGCGTAGATAGTAATCGAGCGTGGTTTTATGGTTGGTGAAAAAGATACCATTTTAGCTTGACACAACAGTCTCCTTTGTCCTTATTTTCAACATACTTCATCGAGGATAGCAGGAAAAATGAAATTCATTGTAAAGGGAAAGATCTGCAACATCACTATTATTCTTGTAAATGTTAATGAGGAATATTAATATTAGACAAGGTTAATTTTAGAATGGCTGATATGTCAGATTCTATTTCGCCAGAAGATCGTAACGATGATCAATATGAAATATCCCAAACAAAGCATAAGTCAATTTTTCGTAACGTTTCAACGGATTTAGAATTAGAAGATTTAGACTCACCTGGCGCTAAGAGATTACTTATATCAAACTATGAGCAGCTTCAATTAGAAAAAGAAACGCTCATTGGTTTTCAAGGTAAGTATCATCAGGCTGAATTAGAATTAGCGAATGTAAAGGCAAGGCTTCACAAAAGGAAGGTACATGAAATTATGTATGGAAGTATGTTGATAATTGGTTCGGCTCTTGTAGTGGTGGGTATTTCACCATTGCAAAATCTCGCAGGAACGGGATTGCAACTGGTATTTTCATCTCTTGGATTATTACTGGTCGGGGGTGCGATTTGGTCAAGGGTTTATGATAAATGAGAATCGAAATTTCACATGTTGCTGATAGAGGCGATTTACAAAAAGAGCGACTTGTTATGAAAGTTGTCGCAGACACAGATATTGGTGAGTATGTTATTTTACAAACTAAGATAAGCAATAACGAAACCACAATTAAAACATACCATAGCTATTGGTTTCCGTATAAGCCTGTTAAAAAAGGGGATCTGGTTGTTTTATACACTCGTTCTGGAAAAAATGGAAATGAAACAGAGTTAAATGAAGAAAAGACTGTGCATTTTTTCTATTGGTTTCGAGAAAAACCAATATGGGACAAAGATGACCGAGGGTCAGTTATACTTCACGCCCCTTTATGGAATTTTGAAAAATTGATAGAGGACTAAAATTCAATAATAGGAGCCTTACGTAGCGGTTTGGCATCGTTTCAATCATTCTTTCCATCTCCAGCCTCCTTTACTGTAAGATCCAAAAGGAGGCTGATTTATTCACCTATAAGTCGTTTTGTCCCTTTGCATATACTCCCCTCCCTTTTTAAATGAGTCAACTTCAGGCGACGTCCGCCAGCAGTTCGGCCTGAAGTGTCTCCAGTTTCTCAAAGATCCCCTCGATGACGTTTGCTTGTCCGGCGAACAAGGCCTCAGGACCGCTGGCGTGTACGCTACTGAACGGCGCCTCGTAGAGCGCGGATGGCTCCATGACACCCCGCGCAGTGAGTTGGTCGATCACCATCTCGATGAAACGGATCTGCGGCGTGGTCAGGCTTCGGTTGGAGAGGAACTCCGAGAAGGCCTCTTGAGCGGCCACGCGGTCCATCCCCACCATACTACGAACGAAATGCGCCAGTGAGGGGGCGTCGCTTCGAGCCAGTAGGCTTGTTAACAGTGTTCGGCCATCTTCCTCGCCGATCTCGACCAGTGTCTGCTCGAGCCCACGCAGGTCGTTAGCCGTGAGCGGCTGGTTGGTCCGAAGGCGGTGGATCACGATGTGTTGGAGATGGTTTTTCAGGTACTCCTGCACCTTCTTCTCGTACTCGACCCCGGTCATCTTTGGCATGTAGACGGCGGCACCCTCGCGCACGGCCGTGATCTCGTCTTGGAAGTCGGTGTAGACGATCCTGCGCGTCTTCTTGTCCAGAAAGGGCATCAGGTCTCGCAGGCGCAAGCGCAGTTCCTCAAGGTCGTTCAAGGCGATGCCTTCCCAAAACGCACTCTCCTGCACAGACGCCAGGTAGGCAAGCTGAACCGCTACCGCAGGAATCGTGCCCTTTTCTTCGAGCAGTATGGCGATGTCCACCACCCGCCGTCGGTGCTGCTCGAATGCGCCCGTGTCGCCCTCGGCAAGGGCAAGTTGCATCTTAAGCGCTGTGATATCGAACAGGCGCGACTCGATGTCGTCGGTCTCGATCTCGCTGGGCAGTCCGGCAACCTCTCTTTGCAGGATCTCGACGTCGGACGCGGTGAGCCGATCCCATGACTCCCGTTCCTGGAAACGTTCTACCGCTTCGAGGTGCATCCGCACGATGAAGTTCTCGCGGTGCATCGCCGCCACTTCCCCATTGAGTTCCTTGATCAGGGTACCCGTGACCGTCTTGTCCGGGTCCAAGTCGGGTGTCGTCTGCACACGGGACAGCAGTTGGACCCGCGAACGGAAGAGGCGGGTGCCGAGTGGCACGACGCCGTTTCCCTCGATGCCCTCAGGACTCTCGCGGAAGAAGTCGAAATTGAAACAGAAATCAAAGACGCGGAAGTCGCGCTTGTCATCGTGCGGACCGAACAGATCCCGACAGAGTCGCGTACCGCGGCCAATCATCTGCCAGAACTTGATCTTCGAGTAGACCGGCTTGAAGAAGACCAGGTTCGCCACCTCAGGAATGTCGATGCCGGTGTCGAGCATGTCCACCGAGATGGCGATGTGCGGCGCGGTGGCCTTCTGTGCGAAGTCGTCGAGCAGGCTCTGCGCATAGGTCACATAGTGGTCGATGACGCGCGCGAACGATCCCTTGTAATGCGGATAGTGGTGGTTGAATCGCTCCTCAATGAACTGCGCGTGCGTGTGGTTGCGAGCAAAGAGGATCGTCTTGGCCAGCCGGTCCCCGCCGTCGACCGCGTGGCCGTGCTCCATAAGATGTCGCAGCACCTTGTCGACCGTGTCGCCGTTGAAGAGCCAACTGTTAATAGCGGCCGCGTTGACCCGATCCGGAAACCCACCGCCATCCTCGTCCTCACCCCAGTCGACGCCCTCCCACTGAGCCTGTTCTTCCTCGCTGATCGAGTCGTAGTCGATGCCCTCACGAGGAAATTTCAGGTCCACCTGCTGCACTCGCGGCGGCACGAGGAAGCCGTCTGTGACAGCGGTCTCCAGTTCGTAGGCGTCGGTCGGAACGCCCGGTTCCAGGTCGAAGAGTGCGTACGTGTTCCTGTCTACCTGGTCCCGTGGTGTCGCGGTCAGACCGACCAGCAGCGAGTCGAAGTAGCGGAAGATCGCCCCGTACTTCTGGTACACCGAACGATGCGCTTCGTCAATGATCACGAGATCGAAATGTCCGACGCTGAAACGGGCCTCGCTTCCGGTCGTCGCGTTGATCAATCCCATCATCGTCGGATAGGTACAGACGTAGACTCGACCCGTCGCGTTCTTCTCACTGACGAGGTTAACCGGGCTCGACTCAGGCAGATGTTCCTTGAACGCGCCAACCGCCTGGTTCACTAGCGACACTCGGTCGGCCAGGAATAACACTCGCTTCACCCAGCCTGCCCTTTGCAGCAGGTCTACCAGCGCAATCGCCGTGCGTGTCTTTCCGCTGCCGGTGGCCATCACCAGGAGCGCCTTGCGCCGCGCTTGTGCAAACTGTTCCGCGATGCTGCCGATGGCCCTCTTCTGGTAGTACCGCTCGACGATGTGATCCTTCACCTGAGCGACGTCCAGCGGAGCTCGTTGGGCTCTGCGATGGATCAGGGATGCCAACTCGTCTTTCTTGTAGAACCCGGCGACTCGACGCGGCGGGTAGACCTGATCATCCCATAGGTAGGTCTTGTAGCCGTTGGTGTAGAAGATGACCGGCCGCTGGTCGTGCATCGCCTCCAGGCAGTCGGCGTAGAGCTTCGCTTGCTGCTGTCCGACCTTCGCATTGACGATGGTCTTCTTCGCCTCCACTACCGCCAGCGGCTTGCCGTCGTCTCCCCATAGAACGTAGTCGACATAGCCTACGCCTTCCTCGTTAGGCATGCCGGTCACTTCGTATTCACGGTCTCGTTTCCGGTCCAGAGGCCAACCGGCGCGTTCCAAATCGAGATCGATGATGAGTTTCCGGGTCTTGTCCTCATTCCAGTCGTGGGTCTCGGGGACGCCCTCATTCTCCGTCTTGATGGCCGAAAGGCGTTCACGCATTGCTTCCAGTTCGCTCTCGATCTCCTTGCGGGCCTCGGCCTCTACGTCACGCTCGGCCTTTAGGGCTTCCAACTCCTGGACGCTGGCCGGGGAGGTTGCCGGTTCCATTTTCGGGATGAGCGATTCGTCGAAGGTCTTGCGGTGCAGGTCTTCCGGGCCTTTGCGCAGGTAGGTGCGGCCCGCCCAGTAGAGAACGTGCGCCAACTCCCGCACGACGTTCAGTGCCCGCTCTGGCGTGGGCGTCTTGGTACCGTGCACCGCGACGTTGCCCGCCTTCCGGATGTACTCCGCTTTCTGCCACACGACTTCCGGCACAATCGCACGGAAGGCCGGCTCGCTAATGTAACTATCCAGGTTCGTGACCTTCGGTGGGCTTAGAGTCTTTTCGATCTTGTAGACACGTTTGACTAAGCGCTCCAGTGCATGCCGCACATGGAAGCAGCAAGCCCGCGGGTCACCGTAGACGTGGTGCTCCGCGTAGCTCGCACTCTCCGCCGCATGCGGGAACTCGTGCTTCAGAAACGCGAAGTTGGACGAGATTTCCATGGTGGCTCAGAGTTCTCCCCGGACCGCACGGGTTTGCAGGGAGGTGAAGAGGGTGTCGAGTTCGGCCAAATGGGCGCGCTGACGAGTCTTTTGTTGTTCGACGGAGTGGACGATGGCCGCGAAGCAACGTTGAAGATCAAGGGGCGCAGCGGGAATGGGGAGGGACTTGATGATTCCCATGTTCAGTCCCGACATGATTGCTCCTTTTGCACTTCGTTCGAGATACCGGCGAGCGATGGGATGCTCGAGAAAGTAGGCATGCATGAATTCCGGCAAGCACTTCCCATGGTCTAGCGTGACGCAGCAAAGGTGTTTGGTGTTGATGGCTGTGGGCAAGCCGTCCGGAACTATGGCGCATCGCCCACATGTACCCATGATCGTGATCAAGACATCTCCTGACCGTACGGTGTAGCGCCTGAGTTGATCGTACTTCTGCCCGGTGATGAATCGGGGTTCTCCTGCCCGGAATTCATTGGCTACGGCGTTGTCTATCCCGAGTACGCGAATCCCTTCGTCCACAAATTCGCTGTGCAACAATTGGCTACCGAACGGCCCCGTCCGGATCGCACCGCGCTGGCTACTGGCAACAGCTTCGACGGTCACCATCCTCCAGCCTGAGCTGACGGGGTCGCCGAACATGTCGAGGAACGTAGACCGGAGGAAGTTGTCGAGCTGGGCGAGGGCCTCGCGGCGCTTGGCCCGCAAGGCGTCCGCCGCATCCAGAATCCCCGTAATCCGTTGCTGCTCGGCGAGCGGTGGGAGGTAGACCTTCCTTGCCTTGATATCGGACGGCTTGATGTAAGGCTGGGCGGTTCCTGATCGATGCCAAGACGATTCGTCGTTGAGCTGATACCAAAGGAATCTTACGTCGGCCAGCTTCGCGTCCGGGAAGAACACCGACGTGTTCGCCAAGCTTGACCAGCGCCCGCTCGGCTGGAAGCACTTGCCACACCGTGCGCCGATCGCAGAGAGCACGATCGCTGGCTCGTCGAACTCATAGGACGGCAGATTGCCGTTGTGACCACCGGCTCCGTATGCCGGGTATCCACCATCTTCACTGAAGTGTTTACCAGAGAGCTTGTGGCGACCGCCTTGGACGATTCTGCATATCGAGTCTATGCGAACAGTTGCGCCGACTTGGGCGGATGCGTTGCTCATCCCAACCTCCCCTCCAACTCCACCAGCCCCCTCGCGAGTTCCGCCTCCAGCGTCCGTAGTCGCTGCATGATCACTCTCGGCGGGTCGTACTCCACTGCCTCGTCCTTGACATCCTTGTAGCGATTGATCGACAGGTCGTAGTCGTTCTCCGCGATTTCGGCCTTGGGCACAAGGAAACTCTGGTCCGTCCGCACCCGCTCGCGCTCCGCCTCACGGTTGCGCCAGCGGGCGAGAATGTCGTCAAGATCGCTGTTGTCCGGTTGCGGTGTACGCTTGTCGTCCAGCGAGTAGCCGTCCGCCTGCATGTCGTAGAACCAGACGTGGCCCGTGCCGCCGGAGTTGGTCTTGGTGAAGAGCAAGATTGCGGTGGAGACCCCGGCGTAGGGCTTGAAGACGCCAGATGGCATGGAGATGATGGCGTCGAGTTTCTGTTCCTCGACCAAAACCCTGCGTAGAGTCCTGTGCGCTCTGCTCGACCCGAAGAGTACGCCATCGGGCACGATGACGGCTGCGCGACCGCCGGGCTGGAGCAGGCGAAGGAAGAGCGCGAGGAACAATAATTCTGTCTTTTTTGTCTTGACGACCTGTTGCAGATCCTTGGCTGTGGACTCGAAGTCAAGGCTTCCAGCAAACGGGGGATTGGCGAGGACCAGGGTGCACTTCTCCGTATCATCGTGGTCGCTCTCGGCCAGCGAGTCCTTGTAGCGGATGTTTGGGTTCTCCGTGCCGTGCAAAAGCATATTCATGTTGCCGATGCGCAGCATCGTGTTGTCGAAGTCGTATCCGTGGAACGTTCCCTCGTTGAAGTGGCGGCGCGTCACGGCATCTCGGTAGATGGTGTCGCTGTGGTGCCGCACCAGGTGTTCAGACGCGGCAACGAGGAAGCCGGCCGTGCCGCAGGCCGGGTCGCAAATCACGTCCTTGGGCGTGGGCGCGGTCATGTCCACCATCAGACCTATGATGTGGCGCGGCGTGCGGAACTGGCCGTTTTGTCCGGCGGTGGCAATCTTGCTGAGCATGTACTCGTAGAGATCGCCCTTGGTATCGCTATCGGACATTTCAATGCCGTCGAGTTGGTCGACCACGTTGGCCAGCACCCGGGCTGTGGGCATCATGAACAGGGCATCTTCCATGTGGTGGCTGTACGTCGAGTCCGCCTCCCCCCTCTGCCCTAGCGTCTTGATGAATGGGAACACCCTGTCACGGACCGTCTCAAACATCTGCTCAGGCGCAGCCTCCTTAAAACGTGACCAGCGGAGATTGTCTTGCTTGGCGGTGAATATCGGATCGACAATAGGATTGCCGGTGCGGGCGGCCTTGCGCTCCTTCAGGGTGTGTAATTCGTCGAGCCTCTTGATGAAGAGCAGATAGGTGAGCTGTTCGATAACCGAGAGCGGATTCGAGATTCCGCCAGACCACATCGTATTCCAGATACTGTCCACTTTGGATTTGAGTGCACCAGTGATCATGGAAATTCCCTTACTGTGTAATACCACATAGGCGGGGTAGACGGGTTTAGGGCTTTTTATCTCACAACCCTCACAGATCGTCCAACAGAAACAACCCTGCTATGAGATTTCCTTAGATGAAGACTTGACAACCTGCACAAAATAGCACATGTTAAAATGGTAACGAATTGCAACCCAAATATCATTTGTCAAGGAAGTTCCTCCATGCAATACTACGTGATTTACAAAGACAATGCTGGTGAATGGCGTTGGAGACTGAACGACGAAGGAGAGATTATCGCCACATCCCACGACGGCCACATGTTTAAAAGCATTTGTGAAAGTGAGATTGAAAAGGTCAAGAAATCTCACGACGCACCCGTGATTGACGGCTGAGATGAACCCCGAATTCAATTGGCGCCGTTGCGCCCACTTGCTGACCATATCATACGACGACAGTGACCTTCTCACTGGAACGCAAGAACCTACCTCGGTGGATTTCATCCACGAATGCACAGACAGAACATATAAGCCAGGAGGCTTCCAAAGTGCATGCGACGAAAACGAGTGTGCAAATCCTCGAAGAAGACGAGGACGACCAAGAATCAAATGAGGGAACTAATCACAAGGAAAATTGAAATGGCTCGGTGTTGTATAAACGACAATATACAGACTAATGGAGATCGCGCATGACCAATCTTAATCCGATTGATCAATTAAAGATTGAGATTAAACACGAACCTGAACTTACTGACGATACCATAACCGCGAAAGAAGATGAACGGAACCTGAGATACTTAAAGTCTATACAGGCGGTGGTGTGCAGTGGAACGTCAGGAGAGGTCGTCCTGTTGAAATTAACATCTGGTCGGCACGTGAATAACGAGTTAGATCGAAGGATTTTATCGTATGCCCAAGAGGATCATTGCGTCGCATTTCGTCGAAGGGATCTGATTCAGTTTGCGAAGGATATTCTTTCTGAATTGGAGCCTTCGACACTTGATCAGATTCTTCAAAGTTTGAAACGACTCGAAACAAAGGGACGTGGTTGGGCTGGATAGGTTCGACGGAGTTTATATCCGTATCCCAACTTTCGAGTCTTTCTTCAGGTGAAAGAACCTTCGGACCAGTTCCTTTGGAACTTGATACGACGGGCAGCGTTTCCGGAATTGCAGGTAACAGAACATGGGTAACGAACTTTCGGGCCTTTCGGAGTATTGAGCACAGATAATACCACCGGAACCAGATCAGGTTTACGCCCGATCCAAGTTCCTTTTCTTCCGCCGTTCATGCCGTCAGCTCCTTGTATTTCAGCTGCGTTCTAATCATATCCCGTACAGTACAGATCTACAGCATCATCGTGTCGGAAATGTCCCGTATTCGACGAAAATTTCCACGTCTTCGATCACGATCCCGCCTTCGAATCCCCTGGGCCTTTCCCGCAGGGAGATTTCGAGCACATTCCGGCCCTTCCGGGGACGCACGTTTTCCAGGTCGAATTCCAGCAGTTGTCCCGCGTACGGATCCCGGGACCGGATCGGCGAACGACGACAGGACCTGTCGTCCAGCCCGACGCCGTTCAGCCGGATCTCGAGTCGGTCCGCCGAGACGAGATTGCTGACGCCGATCCTCAGGCGGATGCCCCGTATCCGGTCGTTTCCGGGGTCGTCGGCGATGGAGAAGGGGATCTCACGATATCTCCCCGGGTCCGGTGAGTCAATCTCAAGGGGCAGAAAGGCGCCGTAGTCGTATTCGGCTGCCGCGTCGCACCGGCGGCGCAGGAAATAGTGTTTGTCCGATTCCCGAATGAGGTCGGCATCGCCCAGTTGCGTCAGGAGACTGCGGCCGGCTTCGTCCAGGGGCCAGGGAAGAAACCAGGTGTACAGGCCGTCGACGCCCAGTTCTCGGAAGTTCGCGGCGGCCGCGTGCATCATGGGGGCGGTCGCGTTGTCGGCCGTATTGAACCGCCGGCTCTCGTCGCTGCTGTAGGGCTGAAGCATGCCGTAGACGGAGATATCACGGTCATGGGCGGCCTGCACGAGCCAGCCGACCGGCATATCGGCGTCCAGGACGAAGTCTACATAGAGCATCGGAACCACGAAGTCGACCAACCCTTCCCGCAGCCAGGTCCGCACATCGAGCCCGGTCTTCAGGTTCAGTGCTTCCGTGGGGTAGACACGGGCGCCGATCAATGCGGGACCCCCCGACCGGCCGCGGACGATTTCGGCGGTCTCTCTTACGAAATCCGTCATCACCGGCGTGTATTCGGACGCGTCTTCCTCCCTCAGCCAGAAGGGACTCCCGCCGGGGGCGGCCGCGAAGTCCAGTTCTACGCCTTCGACCGCGTACCGCGTGGCGAGTTCCTCCAGGATCGCCCGCTGATGGTCCCGCACTTCCGGATGGACGAACCCCCGCCCTCCGTTATTGAGCGCGTGCTCCGGGGCCATGCCGCCGTAACCGCCCATCCGCAGGCTGGCGATGAAGTCCATGCCCTTCTGGTGCGCGCGGTCGATCAGGACGGTCAATGGGTCCAGACCCCGGGCGATGAGACTCTGCATATTCTCCCAGGCGCGCCACTCGTGGACGTGCTGGAACGGCCGCAGATCGTCACCGAACATGATGCCGATCCTGGAGGGATAGAAGAGACCGTCCGCGCGGGAGACGCCGTAGACGAACGTGTCCACGGCCGTACCGGCGACCTCGTCTACGGGCACCCAGGCGTCTTCCAGCCGCATCGGCGGTTCGAAGACGAACAGATAGTAGTGGCGGGCGTCGTTGAAATAGATCGTGCGTTGTTTTCTCATCGCTGACTTCCTCTCGGGCCCGATGACATTTCTCCGGGTGCAAGGAATTTGATCCGGCGCGATTACTCCCCTGACGGTTCGGACGGGCCCAGGTCAGGATCGTCCATCCGGTGAAAGCTCCTCCCCATGAGGTAACTGATCTCCAGTTCCACGTCGCGGACATAGACCTCCGGCGCGACGCCCGGGTCCCGCTCGATCAGGTGAACCTCCAGCTCATTCCGGCCCGTGCGCGGCCAGTGGGCCGGGTCCGGCCGGAACACGAACCAGTATCCGGAACCGGTCCGGTATCGCGGGGCGCTCATGCGGTACATCTCGTTGATCCTGCGCATCTGCGTGCCCGGAAGGTCTTTCCCGTTCAGACGGAAACGGAAGCGGTCCTGTTCGGTGGTATTCATGATCCGCACGCGCAGGACAACGTCGTGTAATTGCCCGGTCGCATCCCAGCGGGGGAGGTCGTCGCTGATTCTGATTTCAATTTTGGCCGGTTCTCCCACGGTCAGCCCCGCGGGAAGATCCATGCCAACGCCGGGTTCGGTGACGGGCCTGGGGTACCGCCCGGTCTCGGTGGGAACATAGTAGTACTTATCCTTCGAGGCCATCACGTCCGCGTGGGGCAGTTCTCTCAGCTTCTCATAGAAGGACGACTGGTAGGGCCAGTTGCCGAACCAGTGGGCCAGGTAGAGTCCGTCAACCCCCTGGGCCCAATAGTTACAGGCCGCCGCCCGGATCATTTCGACGGTGGCTTCCGCCAGGCGGTCGGAGTCCACGTGGCTGTGCAGCGCGGCATGGACCCGGCAACCGCTGCCTTCGGCCGCGTCGACGAGCTGGCCGAAGTCGACCGTCGAGTCGAGCAGTTCAGGGGTAGAGAATGTCTGCCCGATCAGGACATCGACGATTCCCCGCCGCAGCCATTCCCGAACGTCCAACCCCACCTGCAGGCATCCCTGAATACAGGCCGGAATCCGGACGGCGAGTTCTCGTTCGCGACCGCTGTTCTTTACGGCGCGATGGACCCGGCCGATCCATTCGGTCATGATCTCCCTGCCTTCTTCGACCGCGTTTGGGTGGAAATAATACGGCGTATAGTTGAGCTGCAGTTCGAAGCCGTCGACCGGGTAGGCGTTCAGGGTTTCCTCGACGATGGCGAACCGTTCTTCCCTGACCTCCCGGTGACTGAAGTCGAGGCAGGTGAGGCCGGGGAAATCAGGCTCGAGGTCTCCACGTGCGCCGATTTCGAGGTGGGTGTTTTCGAACCGGAAATCGGAGCACCGGACGTCCTCGCCGTGGTCCCCGCGCCCCTGCTGCACCAGGAGGGTGGGGTAGACGAGCATGCCCTTCTCGTGCGCCCGGTCGCAGATGAGACGAAGAGGGTCGTGGCCTTCCCGTATGAGATGCATGGCGTTCCGGTTGGCCCTGTCGAAGATGAGGTGGGGCCATTTATTCACGTTGTGGCCCCAGATTTCTCCGACTTTCGTGTCGTGGAGGAACGTGCGGCCGTCACCCAGACAGAACATGATGGCGTCCACCGGCGTGCCCACCAGTTCGTCCACGCCGGCTTCGAATTCCTCCTTCCGCATCGGCGGCTCGTACATATAAATGAGAGGGTGGCGTCCGTCGTGGTAGAACATCATGCGCGGTTGCGGCATCAGGTGTTCCTTGCATGTGGGAGCGATCAGCTCTCAGGCGTCAGCGATCAGCCAAAGGCGGACCCTGTTAAAGATAAGCGTCGGGAATCACCGATTTCCTATCGCCATTTGGGCAACCACAAGGGTTGCCCCTACATATCCCAATACAGCGTGTCCGGTGGTTGGGTGGGGGGTTTTTCCACGCCATTCCGTACAACACCGAAGTGCGACTTTTCTAAACATGTTGACAGGCCACAATCGGCGGTATATGCCACTAAGGGAATTCGTGGAAAAACCGGCCCCCTGCCGAAGGGCGCGCTTCTTTTTGGTCCTTTTTCTTACGCGCATAAGAAAAAGGACGTAAAAGAAGAAAAACAAAGGATTTATGAGAAAATACTGGAATGCAAGGACATTCCTTTCGTTTGCCTTTCACTTCCAAATCATGCCTACGGCGTGTTCCTTAAAAGCGGGGAGACGAAAGACGGAAGAGGGTAGAGATGACCTGCCTTGTGCGGATCCTTTGAGTGCCGAAGGCAAGGTGGGAATCATACCGGGCAAGGGCTTCTTCTACCGTCTCACCTCTACCGTCTACCCGCATTTCTTCTACCGTCTACCCTCTACCGTCTCACCGCCTTTAGGGGGTAGGTCCGGCCCGAGTCAGAGCTCGATTTCCTGTGTCACCCGGTCTGAGACGGGGATGTTCCGCCCGGCTACCGTCAGGTGGCGGCCGCCGTGAACGAAGGCCTTCGCCGGACGGCCGTTCCTGTATTCGATGGCAGCGGCGTGTCCCGAGAAGGAGGTATCTTCAGCGGTGACGGAGACATCCGGAGCGCCGTGAAACACGAGTAGGTGACGGTCTCCGGCGGCAATCTTCAGCGCGCGGGGCAGAACCGGGGATTCGGCGCGGCCTTCAATCCGGCACTCGAGTGTCGTGACGCTCGCCTCCGGACGGACGCCCTGATACGGCAGCAGGAGGACGTCGAACGGGACTATGGGCTCCGCGACTCCCCAGCCTCGAAGGGCGATGAAATATCTGTCCGGCCACGGGGCGGCGGGCGGGTCGCCGGAGTAAACGGGGATTTCGCGCACCATTTCCTCCAGGTAATCGATCCCGCTGAATGCGTATTTGAGCTGTCTGCGGTTCGCGGGGGCAACGAGGATGCCCGCGCGGTCTCCTTCGGCGAAGGCGACCGTATCGTGCGTGGTGAAGGGGTAGACGCTGTGCAGGTACCAAAGCGCGCTTCTCCTGCGATGCGAGCACGCGACGGCGTCCGAGACAAGGAAACCCCACGGTTTGAAGAAGAAGATCCGGCGTTCGATCACAACGCCCGCGCTGGCTTCGTACGCGCGGTGCCGGCCGGAGAAGAAATCGCAGGATGCGGCGCTGCCGAATTGAATCTGCTCGCCGCGGACGTCGGGACGGGCGGAAGGGGCTCCTTCGATAACAATGTGGTTGTGCGCCTGCTCGGAGCGGAAGTACATGTCCCACGGGGCGTCGTAGGGACCGAACCGCGAAACTTCGGCGGCCAGCGGCACGCCGAAGGCATACAGGTTAACGTCCAGAATGCCCATGTGGCTGTGGCCGCCGGGCCATTGCCCGTGGTTGACGAGCATGAACGCCTCATCCGGTTCCCATCCCGAGCGCATCACGCAGAATTCGCTGGAATCCAGGCGAACGCTCTCGAAACCGGGTTTTGCCGGCTCCGGGCCGGTCACGTCCGGCTTGTGGCGGATGGGCCAGAGATACGTCCCGTCTCCGGTGAAGCCGCCCGCCTGTTTGAGGATGCCGGTCCCGTCCAGAAAGGTGCCGTCGTTGATACCCGGCATTTCGCCGCCGGGGCCGGACATCTTGAGAAACCAGGCGTAGGCATTCGAGGTTCGCTCCCGCCAATCGAGCGTCGCAGGCACGTGGAGGTCGGGGTTGGCTTCCGCCAGAAGAGTGGCCTCTTCCAGGTGGCGCAGGCAGCCGCTGCCGTAGGAATAGCAGCGTTCGCTGTGGCCGCCGTCCGCGTAATAGTCCTTCTCCATGTGCTGCTCGAGGTAGTGCGCGCCAACCGAACGGAAGTCGCCGGACTCACGGAGTTCGGGCAACATGAAACCGATAAGGATCATCGCCGAGATGCCATGCACCTGCCAGTTTCCCTCGCGGTAGCCTTTGGCGTTTTGTTCCATCGTCAGCCACCGGGCCGCGCCCAGGAGCGACTTGAAGAACAGGCGGCCGTGGTCGGGAGTCACCAGGCGGCCCATTTCCAGGAGCCTGACCGCGTAAAGGAAGTTCACGAACCGGTGGCTTCTTACGGAGAGACCGAGTTCGTAGAAAACAGGATGCATCCGGCGGGCGCCCGTGATTTCGTGTCTCATGCCGTACCACTGTCGGAATATATCGAGGTAGGCGTCGATGTACCGCTCATCGCGCGTGTCAAGGGCGGCCCTGGTAAGACAATCCATCCATCCCAGGTAATGGAAGCCGTACTTGGACTGGTCGCCGAACCAGGCGTTGAACGCGACCGGCCCGGAGAAGTCGATTTCGACCTGTCCGAATTGCCGGCGTCCCCCGTTGACGATGATGTCCGCCAGATCCGGGTTGGCGGCAACTCTCGGAGTGAGTTGCTCCACAGAACGCGCAAAGGGATTGACCGGGTTGCTGCGGGAGAGGAAATGCCGCCACCATGCGGCGAACGCCTCATCGCAGCGTTTCGAATTCGCCGCGCACAGGACCTCTTCAATCCCGGGATGATCGGGATCCAGGGCTTCGAAGAACGAGGCGTCCGAAATGTGTACGAGTTGATCGGGGAAGTCGTCGTGATGGAACATGAAATGCCCTCCTGAAGACGCATGTCAGGGCTGGAAGGGGCGCCCGGTCCTGTTCAGGTCTTTCGTGATGCCGATCTGGCAAGTGACGTACGCGTTTTCTTTCCTGAATCCCCGCGTGTTCAGTTGTCCCGCGGCGTACCCCGGCCGCGCGTCGCCGATCGTGCCCACGATCAGGTTGGCATGTTCCACGGTGGTATCGTAACGGTCCGTGATGAGACCGACCATGTCCGTCCAGGCGATTTTCAACGCTTCTTCCCAGTTGGCGCCCATACCGCTGGTGAGGATCTCGTCGGCGGTTTCCACAACCGGGCCGCCCGCGGGAAAGCCCGGCGAGCGGTCGAAGCGCAGCGTGAGCGCGGAGTCGATCTCCACGCCGGTGCCGGTGAGTTCGCCGTCGCCCATGCGGGCGTGGACGTCGCCCACGTAGAAGTGGCCGCCGTACCGTTGCGCGCGGATGTGTACGACACTGCCGGGACAGATGGAATTGAAATCCATGTTTCCGCCGTGGTTCCAGGGGCCCGTATCCTGGGAGACGGGCGCCAGTTGCATCACGCCGATCATCGGGCGGACCGGGACCACGAAGTCCGGAGGGAAGTGCAGGAGGCCGTCCTTCACGGGGGCGACCGAACGCAGGCTGCCTCGAAACGGTCCGCCGTTGTTATAGTACCCGTAGGGGCCCACTTCGATATCGATGACTTCTATGGAAACCCAGTCGCCGGGTTCAATGCCATCTATTAGAAACGGACCTCCCTGGCGGGAGCCGCGCGGCGTGGTGGTCTCGGGAATCACCCCGGGCTTCAGGTCGCCGTCGGCGCCGCCGGGTGTTTCGATAACGAGCGTTTCGCCGAGCTGGATCGTGCCGCGAACCTGGCCGCGTTCGACCGCTTCGGACCCTGTCAGGTACGGTTTTCGGGTAAATCGGCGCATGGGAAATCTCCTGTCCTGAAACCCGGTGACGCATCCGCGGCCATCCTTGCGCGCCCGCGTCAGGGTGTTCACCGGCGGGCGCCACCGGCAACGCGTTGTCCCCGGCGAAACTGAAATCACACGAAAATCACTTGTTTATCCGTCCCGCGTGAGGCATAATAGGGATTGACAATCGGAGCGTCAAGGTCTTGCGGCAGGGTCTTTCGAACAGGAACAGCAGGCATGCGGATCGATGCGCATATGCACGTCGCCGGTCATCTCGCGTCCGTGGGCTGGCGGGGCAAATGGACCGACGATCGGGTGGTGATCGATGCTGCGGACCGGCTGGAGATCGATCAGCTTTGCTGTTCGATACCGATTCAGGGATTGGATAACCGCCGCCCGGACGGCATGCGGGAGGTGAACGACAGCCTCCTGCACGCCATGCGGCGGTTTCCCGGACGCATCCTGGGATATGCGTTTCTGGATCCACGGTTCCGGAACGAAGCGAAGGATGAAATCGACCGGTGTATTCTGAAGCACGGTATGATGGGCGTGAAGCTCTACAACCAGTGCAGGTGCTGGGACCCCCTGGTGTTGCCGATTGTGGAGCGGTGCATCGATCTGGGCGTGCCGATTCTCCACCACGGCGGAAAGCAGACGCCCGTGTCCGGCAGGCCGTGGCAGACGTACCGCTCGGACAGCGGGGATTTTGCCCGGCTGGCGCGACTGTATCCGCAAGTTACCATAATCGAGGGGCATCCGATCGTGGGAGACTGGGAGTGGGCGATCAAGACACTGCGGCAGGTCCCGAACGTCTACGTGGACACCAGCGGAAGCCTGAACGACGACGGGTTCATCGAGATGGCCGTGCGCGAGTTGGGGTCGGACCGCGTGCTGTTTGCGACGGATGTGTCGATGGAGGCCGGGGTGGGCAAGGTGCTGGGAGCGGCGATCACGCCGCGGCAGCGCAGGGGAATCTTCGGTGAAAATATGAAACGAATAATGCAACAACGAGTGTAACTACTGAACACGAAGCGCTTGACGGCACTACGTTTTTGTTTATATTCTCTTTGCCTCTCGCATTGGCCATCCGGTATCGCCGTAACTTTACGTAACACAATGTGGCAACGGGTTCGTTTGGACCATTTTGAAGGGACCTTCAGATGAGTTTTCGCGACCGCGTCGTTTCAGGGGCTGCCAACGTCGCCTGGAATGTCTTCCAGAGCGTGAATACCAGGCTCCCCGAGGGTCAGCCATTCCAGCCTGAATGGGCGTCCGCGCCGCTGTTGAAGAGCTATCAGCGATCCATGCCCACACTCGGTTTTCCGCGTGAAACGGATTCGCTCTGCCCCGATTGCGTGAAGGAGGTCCGGACCGCCATCATCGAAGGCACCCGGGACATCGGGGAACTCGTACACGGCAATCCCGGGGAGATCAAGGCGCAGATCCTCGAGGAAAACGGATGCATTCTGATGCGGAAGACGTGCTCGGTCCATGGCCCGTATGAGGACGTGCTCTCAATCGATCCGGAATTTACGCGCATTATAGAAAACCGGTTTCCAGGGCGTGATTACAGCACCTGGGGAGACGAGCACGTGCACCGCCACGGTACGTCCAGCATCAAATACGGGCGGGGGGCAGTGCTGACGATCGACCTGACCAACCGCTGCAATATGATGTGCAATCCCTGTTTTATGGACGCGAACCAGGTCGGTTACGTCCACGAACTGACCATGGACGACATAAAACGGATCCTGGACGCATCGATTTCGTTTAAGCCGCGGCGGCAGATGTCGGTACAGTTTTCGGGCGGAGAACCCACGATTTCGCCTCATTTTCTCGACGCGTGCCGGTATGCCAAAGAGGTCGGCTACTGGTGCGTTCAGGCCGCCACCAACGGGCTTCGCTTCGCCGAAGAACCGGATTTCGCGTTCGAGGCGAAGGCGGCCGGATTCGACATGGCGTACCTGCAGTTCGACGGCGTAACCAATGAGGCCAATCAGCACAGGCACATTTCCAATCTGTTCGACGCCAAGCTGCTGGCCATGGAGAACCTCTCCCGCGCCGGTGTCGATATCACCCCGGTCACGACCGTTTTAAACTCCATCAACAACGATCAGGTTGGGCCGATTCTCCAGTTCTGCATCGATAACAGCGACAAAGTCGGTTCGATTTCCTTCCAGCCCGTGTCGTTTACCGGGCGCGACGAGGACATTTCCGACGAGATGCGGCATCGACAGCGCTACACCATTTCCCACCTCGCCCACGATCTCCAGTCGTGGTCGGGCGGGAAGATCGACGCCCACCGGGATTGGTACCCGCTGGGAGCGGGGACGCTGTTCACCACGCTTGCCGACCATCTGCGCGGGCAGGACGTTGAGTTCGGGGGACAAACCTGCTCCTGCCATCCCAATTGCGGTTCCGCCGTCCATATTGTCGTGAACGAGAAGACCAGGCAGTGGGCGTCCATTACCCAGTTCTTCAACCAGGAACAGTTCATGAAGGACATCGAGGTGATGACGGACACAGCGCGCGACCCCGGATGGATCAAGATGCAGGTGGGCATGTCCCTGCTTCGGAATTTCAACCCGCGGAAAGCGCCGGCCGGGTTCGGCATTCAGGATCTCGCGCGCATACTGGACCGCCGGGTGGGGGGTTCCATCAGCGGCGGCCCCAGGCCGGACGACAGGCAGTGGCGCATTATGTGGGTGGGCGGAATGTGGTTCCAGGACCTGTGGACCTACGATTTCCGCCGGACTGAAATGTGTGTGATCCCGTACGGTACCCAGGAAGGCGAAATCTCCTTCTGCGCGTACAACACGGGGGTCGGATGGCGTCAGATCATAGAGAATATGCATATGACCGCCACAACGGCGGACTGGTTCAAGACGAAGGGCCGGCACCCCATCTATGCGGGCAACCGCGACATGCCGCTGCCGGGAGCGGAACACTCCCTGCGGGTCCGCGAGACGGAAGACGGTGAACTCGAGCTTCCCGTCATAGACGGCAATCACAACGGCAACGGATGCTGCGGCTCCGAAGAGGACGCCATTCGAAAGATCATCGCGGCGCCGGAAGTACAGGAGCCGGTGTCCTCCTGAGCGTACCGCCCAAAGACGTGGAACCGATCCGGGCAGAAGTCGTGTCCGGATTTTTTGTGGGCCGGGTGAACGGTTTCTTTCCCTTGCAGCGCCGGAGTTACGGCAAACGGATTGACAATTCCACCGCATTTGCTTATCATTTGCGCTTGAATCGTTTTGAGAAATGCACCACGAACATCCACGGGCCGAAAGGATGCCGGACGTCATGAAGGTGACCGTTTCAGAGTCGGACACTTGGCGCAGGACGCTTGAGGTCGAGGTCCCGGACGAAGACGTGCGCCGGCGATTCGAGACCGCATACAAGAATTACAGTAAATCGTTGAATTTGCCAGGTTTTCGCAGGGGAAAGATACCAGTGAATCTGGTCAAGAAGCGGTTCGGAAAGGCGATTCAGGGCGAGGTCCTGCAGGAAGTGATGCAGGAGTACTACCGCGAGGCCAGCAGATCGGAGGGATTGACGCCGATCTCGGAGGCCACGATCGAAGACGTGGACTACGAAGAGGGGAAGCCGCTGAAGTTCACGGCTTCGGTCGATGTCAAGCCGGAAATTGCCGTTCAGGATTACCGGGGCCTGAGAACCACCCGCCCCGTATTCGAGGTTGCCGACGCCGATATCGAAGAACAACTCCAGCGCGTCCGGGAACAGAACGCCACGGAGCAGGAAGTCGACCGGCCTGCCGAGTTGGGCGACGTTGTCGTTGCGGACCTTCAGGAACTCGATGAGAACGGGCTGCCGATTATCGGCCGCAAACAGGAAGAACGCCCTTTTCATATTGGCGGGAGCAATGCCAACCACGACCTCGACAATCAGCTGGTGGGCATTTCCACGGGCGAAACCCGACAGATTCGGCTGACCCATACGGGGGAAGACGAACACGAAGCCCACGCCGGGGGTGCGCAACACCAGGAGGGACGCGAGATCCGCATGATGTTCTCCGCCAGGGAGGTCCGGGAACGCACGCTGCCGGAACTTGACGATGAGTTCGCCCGGGACCAGGGTCAGTTCGAGTCCCTTGATGAATTCAGGGCTCAGATTCGGACGGACCTCAAGGCGCAGGCCGATTTCGCCTCGCGGCGCTACCTTGAAGGCCACATCGTCGACGAGTTGATTCGAAAGAACGCGTTCGATCTCCCGGAGACCATGATTGAGAACGCGCTTGACACGATGGTGGAAGATCAGAAGAAGGAACACGAGGGACACGACCACGACATCGACGAAGAGGCGATTCGCCGTGAAAGCCGGGAGGGCACCATTCGCGGGTTGAAGCGTCATCTATTATTGGAGGCAATTCAGAAACAGGAAGATCTGGTGGTGGAAGCGGCGGATGTGGACCGCCAGCTCGACGTCATGTCCCGTCGATACAACACGGAACGCGAGCAACTCCGCCAGATACTCAAGCGTTCGGACCAGATCGAAAGAATCGAGTCCAACCTGCTGATGGAAAAAACGTTCGATTTTCTGATCGAACATGCCGAAATAGAAGACGTCGAGGCGAAATAGGACGGCCCGGCGTTTGGATTCAGGCGAGGATAGAAGCTGTTTTAAAATTACCGGTGAGTTCCCGAGCGCGAGCGAAAAAGTGGCGGTCAAGGCGGGAAAATCCACCCATATTTGTCTATACGGGTGGGTTTGACCAACGCCGACCGGCGCTTTTGCAGCCGCGCGAAGACCGCTGGGAATTTTAAGACAGCTTCTAAGGAGGGAGAATAGACG
>CAZKDZ010000111.1:0-8096 GCA_964551635.1 uncultured bacterium
GGCCTTCTTGCCGATGAGTCTGAAGGCCCAGTATTCGGGCGCTACAGGCGGATCGATGGCGAGCAACGAGGTGTCCGCCACCGCAATCCCCAGCGTTTCATCGGGCGCTTCCGGCTGGAATTCCACGTCGTGTTCGTCGAAGAAGAACGCCGCGATGTGGTCGGTTGTATCGCCGACAGCGACAGTCAGGGCCTCGGTGGCTTCGCCTTCTCCCTTCAGGGGCGCCTGTGTAAGCAGCTCACCGCTGTCTTCCTCTTTGAGCCGAACGCCCACCGGTTCCTCGTGCTGGCCCTCCTGTGACTCCACGTGTACGGGAATGGGCTGTGTGCGGAAGTCAATGTGGCCTTCGTGTCTGACTCCGAATTCAATGGTGGTTTCGCCCTCCTGCAGGCCGCGCAGGTGGAACTCGAATGAACCCTCGTCGCCCTCGTCCTGGTGGACTTCAAGTATGTCGGAATCGGCAATGATCCAGGCGAGACTGAATTCGGGATCGTCCGGCGGGTCTTTTTCCTCTCCGTGTTCATCCAGAAACATGATGCGCCAGTGAGGCGTCAGGCCGATCGGCGCCATGAGTTCCGACACCCGGCCCTCGTCGGAGTCGATCTTGCCCTGGAAATACCGGAAGAACCGAACGCCAGATTCGATGATAACGAGCCCTTCCGCGTTGAAATGGGACGAGTGCTCGACGTCTTCTACAACGAACACCGGAAGCGGCAGCGTGGTGAAGTCCACGTGCCCTTCGTGCGAAATCTGAAGCCTGATGGTGGTTTCGCCATCTTCGAGACCGCGCAGGGCGAAGACGAATTTGCCCGCTTCTCCCTCATCCTGGACGACTTCCACAATGGAAGTGTCCGCAATCTCCCACGTGAAGCTGAAGCCCTCGCCGGTGGGGGGCGCCATTTCGTTTCCGTCCTTGTCCAGGAAGCGGATGTTCCATTTGCTTGTTACTTCGCCGTGAGAGACCGCCAGGATTTCCGCCCGGCCGTCGCCCGAGTCGATCCTGCCCTGGAAATAACGGAAGAACCGCTGGCCGGAGTCGAGGAGGACGAGGCCCTCGGCTTCGTAATGCTCTTCCTGTGGCGTAATGGGGTCTTCTTTTCCGCAACCGGACAGGAACACGGCAACAACCGCCGCCGCCGCAATCCAGTGAAGGGATGTTTTCATCTTCATAATACTGAACATCAATACCCTCCCGTGTATTGGAATCTCACTTCGCCACGATTCCCGCGTGGGCATCCCGCCTGCGACGGGGACGTATTGCAGCATCGCCGGCGTGCCGGTGAAACGCCGATCCGGCGGGGCGGCTATCCGCCATTGCGGATGTAGCCCGGACCGGAGACCGCGGGAATGCGGGATACGCGGTCCCGGGAGTCAGCGCTCACCTGGAACCGGGACGCAATTCCGCATGCACGGATTCAATCCAGGGAAGACCTGGAGCGGCTCGACTGAAGGAAAAGTTGGGATTAATGGGACAGGACACCAGGACGGTTCAGGCCGCGGGAGGTGCGCGTCCGTCTGGCAGAAGGAGGGAAGAGTGCGGGGAACGAAACGAGAAAATACCCTGCCTGAGATATAAAAAGCAGAGCTGCAGCACCAGAACTGTCGCCAGACTTATACTCAGATTGTTGAACCAGGCGCAGACGGTACATGCCTGATCGTGATCGCCACATTGTTGATGGTGATCGTGATCGTGTTCGGGGAAAGCGGCAAGCAGAAAAGCTGCAAGGTAGCCCGTGAAAATTGCCAGACCAAAAACGACGACTGGATGAATCCGTCTACAGGAAAACAACATCCCTACCGTCTCCGAAAAAATACAGAACTTACCGGGATCCGTCTGCGAATATAGGGTAAACAACCGCCTTCGTCAAGTGAACGGAGCCTGAACGCAGCCGCAGAAGTGGCGGCGCATTCTGGGAATTGACCTTGACAGGTGGCTCGTACCTGCGTATATGATGTGTTCCTTGCTTCTATTATTGCACACCGCTGAAGTCGGACTGTTTCCTCTTGATAAACCTCCCACTGACCTGGCGTTCGAAGCCGATCGGAAGATAATCGACAAACTGAATTCCAGTTGTCTGTAAGGTTCCAATCCCTGTGCCCTACACATCCATAAACGGCTTCCGTATGTTCTATGACGTCCGTGGGAACGGGGAAGTCATTGTTTTCATACACGGCGGATTTCCTTCGCTCGACATGCATCTCCGCGCCGATCCAAACGGCGCATGGGGATGGGAGATGGACTTCACTACGGAATTCCGGTATGTCATGTACGACCGCCGGGGCTGCTGGCTGTCTGCCCGTTCTGAGTCGGGCTATGACCTGGAAAACCAGGCGGGCGACCTGGCGGAATTGCTGGACCGCCTCGAGATCGAAAGCGCGCACATCATCGGTTCCTCCGCCGGGGGTCCGATAGCAATTCTGTTTGCGATCCACTACCCCGAGCGAGTCAATTCGCTGGTATTGGCCGGGACCGCGGCGCATCTCTGGCCGGACGGAGATCCGGTTACTCAGGTTGTCAAGAAACAGTTGGAAATCCTTGATAAACAGGGTTCTGCAGCCGCATGGGAAAGTCGGCCGGATGGTGTCGAGCTTTCTCTCGACGTTCTTTGGGAACGAGACGAGATGGAGGAACGGGGAACGCTGGCGGAGTACGAGGACCGGGTCGAAGGCCTCCTGGCAAGATCGAGCCTGCAGGAACGCATTGAGTGGTACGGGACGCAGTTGAAGTCTATTGGCGCGTACCTCAACAGAGATTTATCCGTCGAGTGTGGGCGTATCCGGGCGCCAACACTTGTGGTTCACGGCGCGAGGGACAGGGAAGTGCCCATGGAATGGGGCAGGGACCTGGCATCGAAGATCCCGGGCGCCGGTTTCCGGGTGTATCCGTGCGAACCCCACAGCGTCGTCCACGGAAGCAGGAGTGTTCGCGAAGATATCATCGCGTTCTTCAAAAAAGAGGGCTGAGCCTCTCTGTTCACAGAGCGGGAACTAACTTGGTCAGTCAGGATAAAACCTGCAAACGACCCATCCCTTGAGGTATCAAATATGCGCGCCAGATTCATTGAACATCGAAGACACTCGATGCGAACGAAACCCGGTCAGCATCTCTCGCAGGCGGGCGTGGATCTCGCCAGGCGGGTTGGGGATGGGATGACGGCATTCGACAAAGTGTACACGAGCATCATCCCCCGCGCGTTCGAAACGGGTATTGCGATGGGCTATGCCGTTGACTTTCAGGTCGGACTGCTGGCTTCCATGCCATCGGACGTGGAAGTCCCTTTCGATGTGGGATTCGGCGGATTCTCTGCAACGATTCGCCAACATCCCGCCAGCGCTGTAGCGAACTTCGCCAGAGAACTGGCCGCATTTCACGGTAACGTCGCCAGTTCGCTGCCGGACGGCGGCCGGGCTCTGGTTATTTCCCACGGTGGATTCATCGAAGCCACCGCGGTGGGTTGCCTGCCGGATGCGGACCACGATTCCTGGGGGCGGTCCTGCAATTACTGCGAGGGGGTCAGGTTGACGTACGACGAGGGCAGATTCACAGCGTGCGAAGTCCTCCGCGTCCCGGGCA
Source organism: uncultured bacterium (assembly GCA_964551635.1). GTDB lineage: Bacteria > Latescibacterota > UBA2968 > UBA2968 > JAAXHE01. The sequence goes on from CAZKDZ010000111.1 coordinate 3,575, forward strand.
CAATACTCCTGAACTGAAGAAAAATCATATAAATCCATCGACCGGTTTCCGCGAGCGCCCTATGAGTCCGATGAATGTCGCCGTGATCGGGTGCGGTCAAATCGCAACCACGCAGCATCTTCCGGCCTACAGGGCGGCGGCTGACGATGGGGTCTGCACGCTCGTAGGCGTCTGCGATCCGGATCCCGACCGGTTGTCACGGGCCCGAAGACAGTTTGGAGTCGCCGGGTTTGAGGACGCGGAAGCGATGCTGAAAAAGGCGAAGCCCGACGTCGTGAGTATCGCCACGCTGCCTTCGAGTCATCGAGACCTCGCCGTGATGTGCCTGGAGGCGGGCTGTCACGTCCTGTGCGAGAAGCCCGTGGCGATGGATGCGGGCGAGGCCCGGGACATGGTCCGCGCCGCCGACTCGAACAACCGGCTGCTGAGTATCTGCTTCCAATACCGGACCTGGGACGAGTCACGGTACCTGAGAGACCGAATCGCAGAGGGTGTCCTGGGTCATGTGCACGCCGTCCGGACCTGGGGAGGGTGCGCGTATGGACTGCCGAAGTTCGCGTACAGTTCACGTGGATTGTGCGGCGGCGGCGTCCTGGCCCACTGGACGATCCACAACATTGACCTCTCGCTCTGGCTGCTTGGCAACCCGGAGCCGCTGACCGCCAGCGCATTCTGCCATCATCGGATGTCCGGATTTCAGACGGCATCCGGACCTCTGGCAGACGATGTTGATCCAATGTCGCTCGATCCGGATTTCGAAGACTTTGGAGCTGGCTTTGTCCGGCTTTCCGGAAACACCATCCTGACCGTGGAAGGGGATTTCTTCCAGGGACCGTCTGACAGGCACGAGGGCTGGGTCTTTCTCGGCGAACGGGGTAACGCGTCCGTCTCACCGCTCGGAATCTGGACGGGCGACGGACAATCGTGGCATGAGGATATCCTCGCCCTGAGGCCTTGCGACTACGATATGAAGCCATTGATCAACGAATTCCTGGGAGCCGTCCGCGAGGGTGAAGCGTCTCCTGTATCGGGCAGCGAGATCATTCGAATTCAGCGGCTCATGGACGCGCTCTACGCCTCCGCGTCACGCGGGCACGAAGTCGCTGTCGAAGGCGCTTGAGACATCGGAACGGGACAAAAGATGGGACTTGTCTACATCGAATATATCAGCCGTCTGCCAGGCATCGATCCGGAGACGTTTCGCGCGCAGGCCGCCCAGGGGCAGGAGGGATGGGACAGCGGCTTTGAGGACGAACTGGTTCTGTCCGTCGGCCGCACGTGGCGAATGGGGCCCCAACCAGGTTACATGACCGTCTGGCACACGCGGAACGCCGGCCTCGACAGGATCGACGCGTGGGACCGGATCTTTCGCAGCGGCGAGGCGGATGACCTGGAACAGGCATTCTTTCAGGTGGCGCGGATCGACGTGGCCGGCTGCTACGATCCGCTGCTCGAACCGGTCCCGGCCCGCAATGGCACGTACTACGCCGAGTTTTTCGGTGTCCGCGACACCAGGGATGCAGTCCGACGTTTTTTCGAGAGCCGTGCGGAACGCCACCCTGATTTCACAATCAATCTCCTCGTACAGAGAGTCGGGAAGCTGGCGCCCGAACCCGGCGGCCTGGCCGTCTGGACCATCCCCGATTTCGCGGCGCTGGATTCCATCGCAACCGAGCTCGACGAAACCGACACCCCAATCCAGCTCTTCACCGCGGGGACCTATGCGGATTTCGGCAGTGAGATTCTCTGAGCGCAGCCGGCGACGAACCAGTGGATGAGATCCACGGTATCGAGGGTGCCAACCCGAGAAATGACACCGGACAGGAACCAATGCTTGTCGCACTGATCTTCTGCGTGTTGTTGACGTTCAATTTCCTCAGCTGTTCTATCTCGTTCGCGCAGAACGACCTGACTTCAGAACAGTACGAAGAGGACTTCGATTTCCTGTGGGAGACGTTTCGAACAGACTATGCCTATATTGACGAAAAGCGGACGGACTGGGATCGAGTCAGAGAGAGTTACCGGCCACGAATCCATTCGATTTCGACGAAATCGGGATTTGTCGCTTTGATGGAGACGGTCCTGGAGGAACTGTACGACGACCATATCCATCTGAACACGCATACAGCATCTTCTCCGAACATCGTCCCGTCACGGACGGACGTCTGGGCGGAGTGGATTCAGGGTAGAGCGATCGTAACGGGAATCCGGCCGGGCTTTCCTGCTCATGCCGCGGGTCTGCGTCCCGGGATGGAGGTCCTTCGCTTTAATGGAATGCCGATCGAAGACGCCGTCCGAAAGCGGATCGGGCGGTCCTTTGTCCAGGCCGACGACGAGATTATGGGCTGGACGCTGAGAAAGGTGCTGGCGGGATATCGGAATCAGACCAGGAGGTTCGAGTTTCGGGACGGGGGCGAGACGCGGCGGATCTCCATTCCTCCCGAACAGTTCGATATCGCGTACAAATCAGAACACGGACCAGGTCTCGATTACCGGATTCTCGACCGCCGGATCGGATACGTGGTTATCAACGGTACCCTGGCAGGCCGCGGACTACTGGAGGGTTTCGACGCCGCGCTGGAAGCGTTGAAGGATACCGACGGACTGATCCTCGATCTGCGCAAAGCCGGCGGCGGCAATACGGGGATTGTCGAGGGAATCATCGGACGCCTGATCGACCGGGAGCGCGTGTACCAGAGAACCGTACCCCGCAGCGGAGAGCCGTTTCTGAGCCGGGTCAACCCGAGGGTAGCATGGCGGTACGAACGGCCCCTGGTCGCGCTGGTGAACCGCTGGACGGGAAGCGCGGGCGAGGGGCTGGCGATCAGCCTGGATGCACTTGGTCGCGCGACCGTTGTCGGAACGAAGATGGCGGGTCTGGAGGGATCGGTCTACACGATGCGGATGCCCAATTCAGGAATCGGATATCAGTGTACAAATCAGAAGATCTTCAACGGCACGCTGAAGGGAGACCCGGCGTCTCGAGAGTTCGTCGGATCTTCAAGAAGCGCGTATACCCCTTCCGTACTCGTCGATCCAATGACGGTAGCATGGGGCGAATCGGAGGATCCGATCCTGACGAGAGGCGTTGACGTACTCCTGGACATCGGATACCAATATGACCGATAGGCAAATCGAACGTGCATTCGGTTTCTTTCATGGGTGAGACGTTCCGCACTTACGTTGCATGGCCTTTAGTTCACTTGATGAATTGCCCACCTCAACCTTGGTGGATACCGCCTGCAGGTTAACGGATTTCGAGATCGTACACCTCCTGAGTTACCTGCTGAGCGAAAGGAGAGAGAAGCCAGAAAAAACACTAGCCTGTAGTGCCATCCTATACGTGCCTGATCCTTGTTCAGGAGATCGATCTTGCAACCATCAGCACTCGCGGCTATATTAAAGGGGAATATATACTTGGGTTGACAGGGGGGCTTGTCTGATGTTCATCGACGAAGACGGGAAAGTGGACGGCGGCGACATGACCGTGGCCGAGAACCATAGGCGGGTCCACAACGAGATGGCTGGCATCACTGAGGACGACGAAAAAGAACTGAAGGGCCGAATGTCTAATCCTAAACAGACGCAACACAAGGCGTTCGTCTTTGACCGCCACGAGGAGGACACGGGCAAAAGATGGAAGTACGAGGCCAAGGTGGGTGTACCGCTGGACCCGACTGTAGTTCACGACACCCCCAAGTTTCCTCTCGGGTCAGTGATGGTCATGCGAGAAGGGAAAGACCATGAGTAGGCCGATTCCACGCCGTCAACCTTAGTATATAATTCCCATGTTAAAGGGGTGTTTAGACAAACATGGGCTGGACGTGGCGTAGGTGCTATGTCATTCAAATTCGAGTGGGATGAGAACAAAGCAGCATCAAATTTAACGAAACACCGGGTGGCATTTGATGAAGCCAAATCCATTTTCGAGGATCCGCTCCATGTTGATTTCTACGACCCCGATCACTCTTACGATGAACAACGGTATGTTTTAGTTGGACAATCGGAGCGAGGTCGTTTATTGATCGTGTCTTATACCGAACGTGGCGAAGTTATACGTTTAATAGGTGCGAGGGTAGCAACCCAAAGGGAGCGAGAATCTTATGAAGAAGGCTGAAGCCAAAATAGAAGATGAACTGAGGGCGGAGTATGACTTGAAGAACCTGCAGGTGAGGAGGGTGGGTCCCGGGCGAGAGGGCTTTGGCAGATTCGTCGTCCGGTTGGAACCTGATGTTGCAAAGGTGTTTCCGGACGCTGATTCCGTTAACGAGGCATTGCGTTTCCTGATACGGGTGACCAGAGAAAACAAGCCGGCGCTTTCAGATGATGTTGGTGACGACTGACATCTGGAGTGAAGTTCCGGTCGCTTGAGTCCGTTTTATAAAACTGAAATCGGCACGTGAGTTAATCCCCGTTGGAGCAGTTGGCTGGCGGGGATTGTGTTCCATAGGTGGATGTGTTTTTGGCAGGCGCGGGTACTTTATAAAAGTGCAATGAAATCAGTCATTTGGGACTTCAACGG
>CAZKDZ010000112.1:0-2867 GCA_964551635.1 uncultured bacterium
GACGGATATCGCCACGTTACAAGGGCATTCCGACGGGGTCGCTTCGGTGGCGTTCTCACCTGACGGAAAGACGATTGCCTCTGGTGGTAGATTGTTCGATGGGACGGTGAAGTTGTGGGACGTGGCGTCTGAGACGAATACCGCCACGTATGAAGACCATTCCGACGGGATCGCTTCGGTGGCATTCTCGCCCGACGGAAAACACCTTGCGGTCGGGGAGGGAGATGTGTTTTTCCCTGAGTTCTTTCCAGAGTTAAGTGAAAATACGGTGAAGTTGTTGGACGTATCCAGTGGAAGCCAGTCCACGTTCCTCGAGGGGTATACGGAGACCGTCCATTCGGTCGCGTTTTCGCCCGACGACGGGGAAATGATCGCGGCCGGGGCGAGAATGTTAAGTGATTTCACGGTACGGCTTTGGGACGCCACCAGTGGAAAACAGACAGCCTCCCTCGCAGGGCATACCCAGCCGGTCAATTCGGTGGCGTTCTTGTCCGACGGAACGCGTCTGGCATCCGTCTCCGGCACTACGATTCAGCTGTGGGACGCGGCCGGCGGCGACCGGATCAACTCCCTCGATGGGGTTGCGCTATCGCCCGACGGAACCCTTCGGGCTACGCTGGCATATGACAGCGCGATTCAGGATGGCGTGATTCAGCTGTGGGACGTGTCCAGCGGAGATCAGGTCGGCTCACTCGAAGGCCACGAGGGGACTGTGCTGCTGGCATTTTCGCCCGAAGGAAGAACGCTTGCGACCGCCGTGGGGCAGTGGAGGGGTTTCAGAGTGCGTTATACCGTACGTCTGTGGGACCTTGCCGGCGGAAACCTGTCGGCCACCCTCGAAGAAGATCTGGATATCGTTGAATCGCTGGCCTTTTCGGCCAATGGCGAAGTGCTGGCGGTAGGATCACGGGCGTCCAATGACTATGGCGTACGGTTGTGGGACGCGGCCGGCGGTGAACTGATCGCCACGCTCGACGGACATTCCGAGGGTGTTATTTCGCTTGCGTTTTCGCCGGATGGCCGCGTGCTCGCGTCCGGATCATCTGACGCGACGATCAAGTTGTGGGACGTGTTTACGAGTACATCTTCTGCCACGCTCGAAGAGCATACCGAGGGCGTCAACTCGCTTGCGTTTTCGCCGGATGGCAAAGTGCTCGCGTCCGGATCGAGTGATCAGACCATCAAGTTATGGGACGCATCCACGAGTTCAAATATTGCCACGCTTGAAGGACATACTGAAGGCGTATACCAGGTGGCGTTTTCGCGCTTTGGAACAAGATTGGCTTCAGGGTCGGGCGATGGCACGATTTTGGTGTGGGACATGTCGCCGTATATCACGTTGCAGCCTCCGGTTCCGCCTCGAACGCCGACTGCCGATTTCGACGGCGACGGGACGGTCGGTTTCGGCGACTTCTTGCAGTTCGCGGCGAAGTTCGGGCTGAGCAAGGGTAATGCCGGATTTGACTCCCGATTAGACCTCGACGGAAACGGCACCATCGGTTTCAGCGATTTTGTGATCTTTGCGGGCGCCTTCGGCAAGACCACCATATGAATGGAAGGATCCGGCGGACTTGCTGGTTCTGACGTGACGGCGGGCGCAACCGGGACGGCGCCTTTTGCTCGCTCCGGCATTGCGGCGCTTTCCGGCGCCCGCCGTCCGGCCAACATCTCCGGACCTTCCCTCCGCGTACCGGAAAGGGGCCCGGGAGATGTCGCCATAAACACGAATCCTCGAACAGATATGCACCCATTTTACGCGGAAGTCGCACTGTGAGAATCCAACTTTTACAATCCTCCACAACATCGTAGAAAGGAGTCCGGCAGTGGTCAATTTCATCCGTTTCCTGTGTGTCACTCTATGTTTGTGCGCGAGTGGCGACGTGTTCGGCAGCAAGGTCTCGGGGCGTCTGGGAAAGGAGTTGGAGAAGACATTGAAAGGCCGAAACCTGATTCTCCGGGGCAGCATCCATCAGAATCCAATGACGTACTACGAGTACGGCGGCAATGTTTACTATTACCAGCATTCCCGGAAGTATCCGGTCCTGTTTCGCATTGAAAAGGACGAACCGGTGACGATCAGGTCTGTTAAAGTGCGTGACGATGAGCTCAGAATCGAACTCAGGAGTGCGCGGCTGGGAAATGGGTTGGTGACGTTTTCAGCGCCGCTGCATTCGCCGCCGCTGAATCGGGCGGCTTTTGACGCGGGATTCGCGCTGTGTTTCAGCACAGGCGAGGAGACCGGGGCCCTCCCGAACCTGATCGGCAATACGAGCAGCAAGGTGTATCACGTGGCTTCTTCCAATCATCTGCCCGATGCGGACAAACGACAGGCTTTTCACACACACGCCGAAGCGGAGGGCGCGGGCATGCGTGCGTGCAAGCTGTGTTTCCTGCGTATGCCGCTGGTGAGCGATTATGCGACCGAGCGAACGTTGGCGCTTTATGCGTCGCAGCAGATTCAAAGCATGGGACAGTTGGCAACGGATGACGCGGTGCAATTGCGGGCGCGGGAGATCGGCCAGCGGGTGCTGGACAACTGGCCGGTACCCCTTCAGGGGTACAAGTATCGGTTCTCGGTAATGGAAGACGACGAGGTCAATGCCTATGCCTTGCCTACTGGATTGGTCTTTGTAAACCGAGGTCTCCTGGAGGCGACAGAGAGCGATCTGGAAATCGAGGGCGTGATTGCACACGAAATCGCCCACGTCGAACGCCGGCACAGTTACAGGATTTATAGAAACGAGAAGAAGAAGCAGGCGATTTCGGCAGTAGCTGGCGTGCTCGTGGGCGTGCTGGCCGGGAAGAAATCAAAGGAAGACAAGGTGGAAAAGGCGGTAATTTTCGGCGGGCTGGCATACAACCTGGTC
>CAZKDZ010000113.1:0-53572 GCA_964551635.1 uncultured bacterium
GGACAAATCCACCCGTATAGACTAATATGGGCGGATTTTCCCGTCAGCGCTGCACGCCCTTCGCGCCTCATAACCGCCACTTTTTCGCTCGCGCTCGGGAACTCACCGGTAATTTTAAAACAGCTTCTAAGAAGCTTCTAAAGGTGTTTCTCGTCTCCGGTTTGCTGTTCATCGTGCTCCTGCCTCCTGGACTCGACGAAGATCTGCTGAAAGATCCGTCGCACCGCCTCGTCGTCCATGGGCCCCTTATTCTGTTCAAGCAACCGTTTCAGGATGGACATCTCCCTTTCCGGCACGAAGATCGGTTGTTCGATTATCCGTTTGATCCTGCCGATTTCGATGGCGCATTGGGCCCTTCGATTCAGCAGATTCAGCAGCTTTGTGTCCAGCACGTCGATTTCCCTGCGCCAGTCTTCAAGGTCCATCGGATGCTCCCTTCAGCGGTTGCACGAGTTCTTCAACGAACTCCCCGATATGCGCAACGAGTTCCGGATCTGTCTGCCGCTGTGCGATTCGCCGCACGATGGCGCTGCCAACCACGACGGCATCCGCGTAACCTGCAACCTCTCCGGACTGTTCGGGCGTTGAAATTCCGAATCCGACAGCTACCGGATGCGAGGTGTGTCGCCGGATTGCCGCCACCCTCTCGCCCAGTGTTTCCTCCAGGCGGTCCCGCTCCCCGGTCACGCCGGTGCGGGACACGTAATACACGAATCCGCTGGTGTGAGACGCGATCCGTCGAATGCGGTCCTCCCGGCTGGTGGGCGCGATCAAAAAGATCGTATCCAGTCCCCGCTGTTCCATCAGACGCTTGTACTCTCCCGCCTCTTCCGGTGGAAGGTCCAGCGCCAGAATGCCGTCCACTCCCGCCTCCGCGGCTCTGTCGACAAGCCGTTCGAGGCCGAAGCGGTGCATCGGATTGAAATACGTGAACAGGACAACGGGTATTTCGGATTCCAGCCGCAGATCCTCCACCAGATCCATTACGTCGCCAATTGAAACCCGATGCCTCAGCGCCCGCTGCGATGCCGCCTGGATCTCAGGTCCGTCCGCCAGCGGATCGGAGAACGGTACGCCCAGCTCGAGTATGTCCACGCCGCGCCGTTCCAGCTCCGGTACGAGTTTCCGGGTGGTTGCCATATCCGGGTCTCCGGCCGTGATATAGGCGACAAATCCGGTCTTTCCCACTTTCTTCAACGCTTCGAACCGTCTCCCGATCCTCGTCATCAGTACAACTCCGTGTAACGAGCTAGTCCAGGTACATCGCCGCCTGCTGTACGTCTTTGTCGCCGCGGCCTGAGAGATTCGCCACGATTACGGCATCCCTGCTCATTTCGGGCGCAGCCTTCGACACGTGCGCGATCGCGTGCGCGCTTTCCAGTGCGGGAATGATACCCTCCGTGCGACTCAACAACTGAAATCCCTTCAGGGCCTCGTCGTCAGTTGCATACGCGTACTCGATCCGGCCTTCATCCCGCAGGAGACAGTGTTCCGGCCCCACGCCGGAATAGTCCAGTCCCGCCGATACCGAATGGGTCAGCGCGATCTGCCCGTCCTCGTCCTGCAGAAGGTAGATCCTGGCCCCATGCAGTACGCCCAGATCTCCTCCCTGAAACCGGGCGGCGTGGTCGCCGGAGGCAATGCCATGTCCTCCGGCTTCGACGCCGATCATGCGCACGTCCGTATCGTCCAGAAACGCGTGAAAGAGCCCCATCGAATTGCTGCCGCCGCCGACGCATGCGATCAGACAGTCCGGCAACCGGCCTTCGGCCCGCAGGATCTGCGCGCGCGTCTCCACCCCGATCACCCGCTGAAAGTCCCGTACGATCATCGGATACGGGTGAGGTCCCAGGACGGATCCGAAAATATAGAAGGTATCGTCCACGTTCGTCACCCAGTCCCGGATTGCCTCGTTGATCGCATCCTTGAGCGTCCTGCTTCCCGATTCCACGCCGGTTACTCTGGCGCCCAGGAGCCGCATCCGGAACACATTCAGCGCCTGCCGGTCCATGTCCTCCGTACCCATGTAAATCTCGCACTTCAGTCCGAACATCGCAGCTACAGTTGCCGTCGCCACACCGTGCTGCCCGGCGCCCGTTTCGGCAATGATCCGTGTCTTGCCCATGCGCCTGGCAAGCAGAATCTGCCCCATCGTGTTGTTTATCTTGTGCGCGCCGGTGTGGGCAAGGTCCTCCCGTTTCAGATAGATCCTGGCCCCGCCGAGTTCTTCGGTCAGTCGCTGTGCGAAATAGAGTGACGTGGGCCTTCCGACAAATTCCCTGAGATACCGGTCCAGTTCCTCGCGGAAATCCGGACGGTCCCTCGCATCGCGGTAGGCTGATTCCAGGTCCTCGAGCAACGGCATCAACGTTTCCGGCACATAGCGCCCGCCGTAGGGCCCAAAGTGCCCCCCGGAGTCGGGCCACGTCCGTGCGGCTTCATCTCTGTTGAGCACTAGATATCCCTCATCACCTGATCGTAGAATGCCAGATAGCGGTCGCGGTCGTCCCCGTCCAGAAGCGCCATCGCCGAGCGTGGATGCTGGTTGTGCTGCCCCGTGATGTTATACGGCACCAGGGGCCCCCACGTCAATTGCTCGCGCAATCCGACAAAGTGGTCTTCCAGCAGCTTATAGACCGGTCGAATCCTGAACTTTGGATTGCGGAGAAATCCGAGCAGCAGTTCGAGAGGGCAATTCCCGGCGCCGCGGCCAAGTCCGTCCACCGTGGCATCAACGCGGTTGGCGCCCAGAATAAGCGCTTCGATGGTATTGGCGAAGGCCAGTTGCTGGTTGTTGTGCGCGTGAATGCCCACTTCCTTTCCCGTGTCTTCCACGGCATCCATATACTTCCGGATGAGCATATCCACCTGCTCGCGGTACAATGCGCCGAAGCTGTCGACGACACATATTGTACCCACCGGCGTTTCGACAAGGACCTCCAGCGCCTGATCGATCTCCACCTCCTGCACGGTCGAAATGGCCATGATGTTGCAGCTGGTTTCATATCCCTTTTCGTGGGCGTCGCAGAGCATTTCAACGGTCTCGGGAATCTGCTCGACGTAGCAGGCCACCCGTACCATGCTGACCACGCTTTCGCTGGCCGGCAGGATGTCTTCCGCCCAGTCGCTTTTACCCGCATCGGCCATGATGGCCAGTTTCAGGCCGGTGGCTTCAGGGTCGTGGTCGCCCGTGATCCTGCGGATATCTTCTTCGTCGCTGTGCCGGAATGCTCCGTATTGTTTCTTCGGAAACATCTCCCTGGAGTTCCGGTATCCGATTTCCATATAGTCGACGCCGGCGTCGACGCAGGTCTCATAAACCGCCTTTACGAAATCATTGGAAAACTGGTGGTCGTTCATCAATCCGCCGTCTCGAATCGTACAGTCCAATACCTTGAGTTCCGGCCGATAGGTGATCCAGGGTGCTTTCATCGAAAGGTTCCTCTCCTGATGACATTCACGATGGGTCTCGACTGTTCATGATCCGCACTGCGCTCCGATACGTACCCGTGGTCAGAGATTCCAGCGCACGAGAAAGTAGCGGCGTTTGCCCCGGCGCACGACCACGTATTTTCCGGCGATTCTGTCCGAGGATTCAAGCATCATACCCGTATCGGCGCAACGCCGGCCATTGACGTAAATCGCGCCGGACCGGACATCTTCCCGCGCCTGGCGCATGGATGATGAAATGCCGACGTTGACCAACAGGTCCATCAGTCCCACGCCTGAAACGCCATTGAGCGCCTGAGACGGCACGTCGCTGAACCCTTCCTCGATCTCTCGTGCGCTCAGGTCTGTCAGGTCTCCGTAGAACAACGCATCTGAAATCCGCCTCGCCCTTTCGGTGGCGGACCTGTCGTGTACGAGCGTGGTGACTTCCTCGGCCAGCACCCGCTGCGCCTCTCTCTTTTCGGGGTGTTCTGTCACTTCCGTTTCCAGATTCCTGACTTCATTCCCGGAAAGAAAGGTAAACAGCTTCAGAAACGTCACGACGTCCCGGTCGTCCGTATTGATCCAGTGCTGGTAAAACTGGTACGGCGTCGTTTTTCCAGCGTCCAGCCAGACGGTGCCGGATGCCGTCTTTCCGAACTTGGAGCCGTCGGCCTTCTCCAGCAGTGGAAACGTCAGGCCGTGCGCCTGTCCGCCCAACCGACGCCGGATCAGCTCGATTCCCGCTGTAATATTGCCCCATTGATCGCTCCCGCCAATCTGGAGCTCGCATCCGTGCGCCTGAAACAACTCCATGAAATCATAGGCCTGTATGACCATATAGCTGAATTCGGTGAATGAGATTCCGGTTTCCAGCCGGGAAGCCACGGACTCTTTCGCCAGCATATAGCCCATGGAGAAGTGCTTGCCCGTGTCCCTCAGGAAATCGATCGCCTTCAGTTCGGAGAGCCATCCCAGATTGCTGACCACCCGTGCGGGATTGGTTCCGGTCTCGAAATCGAGGAACCTGGCGAGTTGCTCCGTGAGTTTTCCGGTATATTCCGCGATCAACTCGGGCGGGTTCAACGGACGTTCTTCCTTGCTGCCGCTCGGGTCGCCTATCAGCCCCGTGCCTCCCCCGATAAGCCCGATTGGATGATGCCCGGCCAACTGAAACCGCCGCAATCCGAGAATGGGAATCAGATTGCCCACGTGCAAGCTGTCGGCCGTGGGGTCGAACCCTGAATAGAGGGTTACGGGCCCATCGTTCAGCCGCGCTTCGAGTCCATCGGGGTCCGTTACCTGAAAGAGGTACCCCCGATAGTCCAGATCTTTCAATATGTCCACTGAATCGGGCTCCGGTTAAATTCGCAACAATGGATTCATGCAGGTTGATTGTGGCAGTTCACAAGGCGGAGCGCCCCCAAAAACTCGCGGATTCTGGCATGGTCCTTCCGACCGGGCGCGGCTTCGACGCCGCTGCCGCAGTCGACGGCGTACGGTTTCACCGTCCGGACCGCATCCGCCACGTTCGAAGGATCGATTCCCCCCGAGAGGATGATCCGCCCGTGCGCGGCCGCCTCCCTTGCGACATTCCAGTCAAAGGTCTCTCCGGTGCCCCCGTACCATCCCTCTTTGGCCGTATCCAGCAGAAACGTGTCTACCGGATAGTCGCACAGGGAAGCGGGATTGAATCCGTCGCCGACCCGTAATGCGCGGATGACCGGAAATGGATATCCCATACAGTCGGCAGGCGTCTCGTCGCCGTGCAACTGAACAGCCCGAATTCCGGTCGACCGCACGGTTTCAAGGATCTCCTCCCTGCCTGTATTCACGAAAACCCCTACCGGCGTCACGAACGGCGGCAACGCGGAAACAATTTTCCTCACGTGTTCCGGGGGGACGTATCGCGGGCTGGGCTCGTAGAAGATGAACCCGAGCGCGTCCACACCGTGTGCGACCGAAAAGAACGCATCGTCCCGGTTTGTTATCCCGCAAATCTTCACACGAACCATGAGTCCGGTCAACCGCCTTCCCTGCCAAGCAGCTCCCGAAGCTTCCGGCCGACGTCGGGTTGACGCATCAGATGTTCCCCGACCAGCACCGCGTCCACGCCGGCATCCCTCAACCGGACGACGTCGTCTCTGGTCTCGATCCCGCTCTCGCTTACAATGACCGGACCACCCTGAAGATGGTCGATCAGGTCGAACGTGGTTCGCAGATCGGTTTCGAACGTCCTCAGGTCGCGGTTATTCACGCCGACAAGACCTGCGCCGGCGTCCAGCGCCACACTCGCTTCCTCCCTGGTATGTACTTCCACCAGGGCGTCCAACTCCAAATCTCTGCAGACTGAGAGCATTTCCGCCAGTTCAGGTTTCGAGAGCGCCGAGACAATCAGCAGAACCGCGGCCGCACCGATCGTCCTGGCTTCGAAAATCTGATACGGATCGATCACGAAATCCTTGCGGAGTATCGGCAAATGCACGGCTTCGCTAACGGCACTCAGGCCGGCGTCGGAGCCCTGAAAATACTTCTCGTCCGTAAGCACGGAAATTGCCGCCGCGCCGTTTTTCTCGTAGGCCCGGCCGATTGCAACCGGATCGAAATCTTTCCTGATCACCCCTTTCGACGGAGATGCCTTTTTTACTTCGGCTATGAGCGCGATATCCTCAACGGCGGTCAGGCATTCCGTCAGGGAGCCCGGCTTCCGCGTCCGTTCGGCCTTTCTACGCAAGTCCTCAGGCGAAACCCGCTGTTTTGCCCCGGCCACAACGCGTCTTTTGTATGCGATGATCTCATACAGGATGGTAGCCATTTTATCCGGCCGAAACCAGCTTGAGTTCTTCCAGCTTATCGATCGCCTGCCCTGAATCCACGGTTTCCCTGGCCAGTTCCAAAGCGGCCGGCAGATCATCCGCCGCGCCGCCCGCTACAATTGCGGCCGCAGCGTTCAGCAGAACGACGTCGAGCCGCGGGCCGGGCTCGCCATGCAGCACCCTGCGCAGGATCGCCGCATTGGTCTCGGCGCTGCCTCCCGCCAGGTCGCCGGGCGAAGCCCTTGAGATGCCCAGGTCCTCGGGCGTGATTTCGTACGTGGAAACGGTCCCGTCATTCAGTTCGCTCACCTGCGTCGGCCCGGTCGTGGTGATCTCATCAAGTCCGTCCAGCCCGTGTACCACAAACGCACGTTCCGATTCCAGTGTTCGCAATACCTCCGCCAGCGTGCCGGTCAGAGACCGGCTGTATACCCCGATCAGGTGCCGGGTGGCGCCTGCGGGATTCGTCAGCGGTCCCAGGGCGTTGAAAATCGTGCGCACCCCAAGCTCGCGTCTGGGTCCGATCGCATATTTCATGGCGCCGTGCAAAGCCGGAGCAAATAGAAACCCGATGCCCGCCTCGTCCAGACACCGCCCCATCGTCTCCGGCGACGCTTCGATGTTCACCCCCAGTTCCTTCAGGACGTCGGCGCTGCCACAGAGGCTGGACGCGGCTCGGTTGCCATGTTTGGCGACACGCAGTCCGGCGCCGGCCACAACGAACGCCGCCGCCGTGGAGATATTGAACGTTCCCGCACCGTCGCCCCCGGTACCGCATGTATCGACCACCGTCGGGTGCCGCGTGTCGACCCGCGTCGCCTTCTCCCTCATCACCCTGGCGGCGCCGGCGATTTCCTCCACTGTCTCGCCCTTGACACGGAGAGCCACCAGGAAAGCACCGATCTGCGCGTCCGTGGCACCACCCGACATGATCTGGTTCATCGCACCGATCATCCGGTCGGGCGCCAGGTTCTGACCCTCGATCAGTTTCGCGATCGCATCCTGTATCGCCATAGCCGTCTCCCTGAAATACGAGAAGAGAACGGAACCGGCTTCCGGTCCCCTAACAGTCCGTTGATAAAGTCGCTCTGCAGGCGAGGCCTGGTGTCCCACCCCTTGATTCGGCGAGGGAGCGCAACGCAGGTTTTCGACCGCAAGGGCCGGCCGCAGCCCGGATGGGCTTTTTCAACGGGCTGCTACGTCAGCCTTCCAGAAAATTCCTCAACAACACTTTTCCCTCGGCCGTCAATATGGACTCGGGATGAAACTGCACGCCTTCAACCGGATATTTCCTGTGCCGTAGACCCATGATGATTCCGTCGTGCGTCTGCGCGGACACTTCGAGGCAGTCCGGCAGGCTCTCCCGTTCGACCATCAGCGAATGATATCGCGTTGCGATGAAGGGTTGGGACATATCCCGGAAAACCGTACGACCGTCGTGATGAATCTCGGACACTTTCCCGTGAAGAATCGCCGGCGCCCCCACGACATTGCCGCCAAAGGCCTGTCCGATGCACTGGTGCCCGAGACAGACCCCCAGCATCGGAATCCGCCCGGCAAATCGCCGGATCAGATCCACGCAGACACCCGCCTCGTTCGGCGTGCAGGGGCCGGGCGAAATCACCACCTTCTCCGGTAGAGTCGCGTCGATCCGGTCAAGTTCGATCTGATCGTTCCTGTACACATCCATCCGCGCGCCCAACTCACCCAGATACTGGACCAGATTGTACGTGAACGAATCGTAATTGTCGATTACCAGGATCATGAGTCAACCCGACTAAACCATTAAAAGTGCAATGCTGACGCCAACAGTCCGTTGAGAAAGTCGCTCTGCAGGCGAGGCCGGCCGTAGCCCGGATGGGCTTTTTCAACGGGCTGCTAAACCGCGCCCTCCGCCAGTTCCACCGCCCTGAACAGCGCCTTCGCCTTGTTTACCGTTTCCAGGTGTTCGTTTTCCGGCACGGAGTCGAACACAATCCCTCCGCCGGCCTGGACGTAAGCTTTGCGTCCCTGAAGCACCATCGTACGTATGGCGATGCACGTGTCCATATTGCCCGAAAAGTCAATATATCCCACCGCCCCCGAGTACGGTCCGCGGCGGGTCGGCTCCAGTTCGTCGATGATTTCCATCGCCCGGATCTTGGGCGCGCCGGAAACCGTACCTGCCGGGTAACACGCGTACAGCGCATCCAGTGCATCCACGCCGTCCCTGAGATGCCCCCGAACGTTCGAGACGATATGCATCACGTGAGAATAGCGCTCGATTTTCATTTGTTCGGTTACACGTACGGTATCGTAACGGGATACCCTGCCAACGTCGTTCCGGCCCAGATCCAGAAGCATGATGTGCTCCGCACGTTCCTTCTCGTCCGCCAGCAGGTCCGCCTCGAGGGTGGAATCCTCTTCTTCCGTAGCCCCTCTCCAGCGCGTGCCCGCAATGGGACGAACCTGCACGACGCTGTTCTCAACACGCACCAGCAATTCCGGCGATGCGCCAACGAGTTGCACGTCACTGAAGTCCAGATGAAACATGTATGGCGACGGATTCACGGTGCGCAGCGCGCGGTATATGTCCAGAGATCCCACGGTAATCTCGGTCTCGAAACGCTGCGAGAGTACAACCTGGAAGATATCGCCCGCAACGATATATTCCTTGCAGCGACGCACCTTGTCCAGAAAAACCGACCGCTCCGTGTTCGACCGGATTTCGCTCGCCCGGCTGCGCGGCGTTCCGGCCGGGACGCCGTTGGCGGGAATCGGCCCGCGCAATGCCGTTTCCATCGCATCGATTCGCGCTTCCGCCTCCCGGTAATTCCGCTCGATATCTCCCGAGGTATGCACATTGGAGATCAGATGGATCTTCTGCCGTACGTTGTCGAATCCAAGAAGCGTATCGTAGAAAAGCAACACGACGTCGGGCAGACCGTGGTCGTCTCGCGTTCGGTCCGGGATGTTCTCGACCAGCCGGATCGCGTCGTAGGCCACGTAGCCCACGGCGCCGCCGGTAAACCGGGGCAGTCCCTCCAACTGCGCCGAGCGGTATTTTCCCAGAAGGCGCCTGAGTTCGTCGATGGGCGATCCCTCATATGCCCTCACGCCGCCCCGCTTCAGGTCCTCTACTTCGATCCGGGATTTCCACGACCGAAACGCAAGAAACGGCTCCACGCCCAGGAAGGAATAACGCCCGATCTTTTCCCCTCCCTCTACGCTTTCGAAGAGAAAGCTGTAGGGACTTCCTGGCCGCAGTTTCAAATAGGCGGAAACCGGGGTTTCCGTATCCCCGAGGATTTCGCGGGAGATTGGAACGATTCCCCGGCCCCTGGCCAACGTCTTCAGCGTCTCCAGATCGGGTGTGTTCACAGGTTTCACCATGCAGTCGGCCGGTTGGGCCGCTATTTCGCGGCACCGGCGTCCCCGCGTTGTCCGAATCAAAAAAAAACCGTGAGCAGATGCCCACGGCCCGGTTTACGTCTTTTTCGGCAGTTTACTCGCGTGGGCAGACAAAACAATCCGAGGCCTCCCGGTAATACCTCCGGTAGGAGCGGTAAAAATACCCACGCCAGGAAAACCCGTTTCGATTACGGTCCGTCACGTTCAATCCTCCGCGATCCGGTGTCCTGCCGGTCTCGTGCCGTGCATCGTCAAACCGTCCATCAGGCAGGAACGGTTTAACATTAAACAATCACATCGGGAGTGTCAAGGAAATTTCTCGATATGGTATCCTTTCAACCTCTTCCGACGTACAGCTGTCCCACGGGTAATACGATCGCCTCCAGCATGTTCACATGGAGCGGCAGTGTCGCCATGGTTACCGCGGCCTGCGCCAGTTCATCCACCGTCATCATCGGTTCGTCGTCCGTGGGCGCGTCGGATTCCTCGCGGCGTTCCACCAGCGTGTTTCCGGGATGCAGGCAGGAGCAGACGATTCCGTGGTCCCGTCCATCCAGCGCGGTGGCATGCGTCAGGCCGGTTATCCCGAATTTGCTGGTGCTGTAAGGTGCGGAGTTCGGGCGGACGCGCTGTGCGGAAATACTGCCGATGTTGATGATCCGGCCTCCACCCTGTGCCTTCATGATGCGGAACGCCTCCCGTGTACACAGAAAGGTTCCGCGCAGGTTCACTGCCATCGCCCAGTCCCATGCTGACAGGGAGAGTTCGTCGATTCGTCCCCCGTCGAAAGCCGCCGCGTTATTCACCAGCACATCCACCCTCCCGAATCGCTCCATCGTTTTCGCGAACACCGCCTGCACCTGCGATTCGTCGGTAACGTCCGCGGGAGCGGCGACCGCCTCCACGCCCTCCGCCCTCATTTCTTCGGCGGCCGATTCGAGTTTTCCGACTGTTCTGGCCGTCAACACCAGATTCGCGCCCTCTTTGGCCAACGCGCGCGCAATTCCCTTCCCGATGCCCTGATTCCCGCCGGTTACCATCGCGACTTTCCCATCGAGCTTCGACATATCTAGAGCCTCCCGGCAACCCGTCCCCGGCAAAGGAGCGGAGATTGGCCTCCTGCCGCGGAAATGTGTTCCCGTATTACATCGGCGCATGAGTAGCGGGAAATTTATGGGACGGAACGCCGTTTTGTCAAGTTGGGATTGCGCGGGGTTGATTCAGCCGGAGCTTTGCGTATATTTCGTGTGTCACGCAACTCAGACGCTGCCGGCGTGGGTAGCCGGCGGATCACGCCGGGTGGAGACTTTAAAACTGCTTCCAGAGGGAGGAGGGATGGATACCCCGACCCACGGCCTGGTTGGCCGTCTGGTCGCGCGGTCCGTGTGGCCGCGGAACCGGGGGTTTGCGAATCTGGTGACCGTTACCAGCGTATTGCCGGACCTGGATGTGTTCCTGCCCGGCGACGCGCTTGAAAGCCTGCAGACGCACCGTGGAATGACACATTCGTTATTCGGCGCCGCGATTGGCGCCGTGGCAGTGGCATGGGTCGTCCGGCGATTCATACTCAAGGACGTACCGTTCGCAAAGCTGTATGCGGTCGCCTTATCGGGGCTGTTGCTGCACATTCTGTTCGACCTGGTTACCTCTTACGGTACGATGGTCTTCATGCCGTTTTCCAGGTACCGGGCGTTGTTCGACGTTCTGTTTGTCATCGACCCGTACCTGGATCTCATACTTATCGGCGGACTGATACTCGGCTGGAAGGTGTGGCGGCCGGACGGGTACCGACTGGGCGTGGCGGCGCTTGCAGCGTATATGGTTTTCAATGTCGCCGTTTCGAGTATCGCCTACCTGAATCTGGACCGCTGGTCAGCCGAACGTGGATTGACGGCTGCAGCGGCGGTTCCTGTGCCCTTTTCCCCTCTGCACCGGCGTGGAATCGCGGTTGGGGAGGAAGAATGGTACGAGGTGCCCGTCTCGTTGTTTTCGGGGGTCGCAGACTCGCCGAAAACCTACCGTTCGGCCCTTGCCGAGCCCCTTCTCGACCGCCTGTGGGAACGTCGGGACGGGCGGATCTATCGCTGGTTCGCGCGTTTTCCTGCGCTGGAGGAATCCGGGGAAGGCGGGCGGACGTTTCTGGTTCACGATCTGCGGTTCGGAATTCGGGCCGATGCGCTGGGATGGCTGGGTACGCTGGCCCTGCAAACGGCGCTCGATCACAATCCGCGATTTCTGAACAGGCGCTCGTTTACCCTTCGTGTTCAACTTGACGAACAGCATCGATTGAAGGAAGTGATCTATTCGGGCGGTGCGGTCAATCGCGATCGGAGGGAATGAGGAACGGGATCGTTCAGGGTGTTTCCCACAAAGGCAGATTTTCGATTCGTGGTACGGGCCGTGCTTCGAGCAGATTGTCCACAATGCGAAAGCGTATGGGAAGGGTCATCCAGACCGCGACGGGCTTGTCGTTCTGGAGTGCGGGCCTGAAGACGAACTGGTTGACGGCTCCCAGTGCGGATGCGTAAAATATCCGGGGGCCTTTCTGGACGGAGGCCTCTTTGACCCGCCCGTCCGTGCCGACCGCGAATTTGACGAACACAACCCCTTCCAGGCCCAGTTCGTGCGCGTCTCGGGGATAGATGGGCAGGATCTCGCGCACCAGTACGGGTTCCTTCGAGACGGCCCAGAAATCCACGGTCTCCTCGTCAAGCTTCCTGTCCATATCGCCAAGCGTATCATCTATTTGTAGATTGGCGAGAAAGTCGATATCGGACTCCTCGTCTTCCACGGTGTCGATAACTGCGACGCCGTCCGGGTCGCCTGCGCCCAGAATCAACTCTTCGGTATCAGGCTCAGGCGCCTGACGGGTTTCGGGAATGTCTTCCAGCGCAATAATCACCGGTGCGGTGAAGGATGGATAGCCGCGAGGCTCGAAACCTGGAAAGAGAAGGCAAATCAGCGAGAGGAGCGTTGAAGAGAGGACAACCGAAATGCCGAAGATCTTCGGATAGTCGCGTTTCAGGTCTGCTGCCGGGGATTTGAAGCGGACCACGGTGGGGGCGATCCAGGGCGGCGCCGAAGGGGCCGGATAGTGGATACGCTCCCGGCAATGAACGAGTCTCGAGCGGCCCACGGGTATTGAGGACGCAGTCGCCATACCGATTCCACAAGAGAATTGATCCCGGCATATTCGTACACGGAATACGGCCGGGATTTTCCTTTTGGTCGTGTTTCCAAGGCCCGTTTCGCCTGAGGCGTATTACAACATTCCATCCGATAAAATAACACGTATTTCCAGAGCGGCGTCAAGGTTTCTCCGGATAACGCCGCACCGTGTCCGGTGGGCGCCGGACGGGCTCCTCTCCGGTGAACGGTTGACCAAGATAAGCGTCAGCCTCTTCGTGGACGCCCCATACGTTTTCATATTTTCGCACGCGGCGGTAATGGCGGACCGCACCTTCGCGGTCGTTGTGCAGGTCGGCCAGTTTGCCCAGAATGAGATGTGCGGGGCCAAGCAGCCAGCTCTTTTTTTCCGCTTCCCCGGTATAGATTTCCAGGCGTTCGACCGCTGCGTCCGCATTACCGGTGAGATAGAGGCCAAAGCCTTCGATAAAGTCCAGCTTGGTGCGCGACCAGCGGTTCAGGTTCCAGTTTCGTTCCTCTGCCAGGAAACGGATCGACCGGGCGGAGTCGATCAGGGCATGGCGGTGATCCTTCCTGCCCTGGATGGTGAGCCCGAAGAGCGCGTCCAGGTAACGGATGCGGTAGTCCACGCTGTGGGGGTAGCGCACGTGCAGGTCTGTAAATCGACGCCGCGCGTCTTCATAGTCCTTCTCGTAATAGAGGGCGATGTAGGCGCGGCTGGAGACGGCATGCCGCTGGGTATAGACGCCCTCACGGGCAACGCGCTCCAGGCGTTCGAGCCCGCTTTTCCGGTCGCCGTCGGGAAGTGAAAGGAGCCGGCTTACCATCCTGAGGAAACGGGGTTGGCGGGCGGCCACGTACTCTGCCAGGCCCAGTCCGAATTGGGCGTCGGCGAGGTCTGGATTCAAGCGTATGGTTTCCTCGAGGTAATCCCGGCATTTCAGGCCGTGGAGTACGCCGTCCAGGGGGCTCCCGTGGATGAGCGCCAGTCCCGCGCGCAGACCATAGGCTTTTCCGAGAAGAAAGACCATTTCCGCGTCGTCGTTGTCGTTCTTGAGAGTACCTTCGGAAAGTTTGATCGCGCGTCCGGTCAGGCGGTCGACTGAGTCGACAAAGCGTTCGCCGTCCTCCAGAAGCATGCTCTCGTTCCAATAAGCAAGCGCCTTTCCCAGATAGCCCTCTGGTCGTTCCGGCTCGACGGCGATCAGGGAATCGAATACGGCGTGGGAGCGGGCATAGCGTTCGTCGAGCATGTAGTCGATACCCTGGCGCACGGCGTGCTCCCTGGGGGTATGCGCGCGGGAAGCATGGACCACGCCGTAAAGGTGGAAAACGAGTGTCAACCACGTAAGTTGCTTCAGGAACCGGTGCGGAGACATAGCTCTAACCGCCGGAGAGAATTGACGGGGTGCGGTCCCACTCAAGTCGGGATTCGCACCAGGCGGAGATGGAGAGCAGTTGGTTTTCGGCGAAGGGGCGGGCGACGAGCTGGATGCCGGCGGGCAGTCCGTCAACGCTGCTGGCGGCCGGCAGGACGGACGTGGGAAGGCCGGCGTAGCTCCAGGGGCTGTTGAAAGCGGGATCGCCGGTGGAATTCAGACCCGAAGGCGCCGGAGTCGGCGTCGCAGGGGTGAGGAGCAGGTCCACACCCTCGAATGCGGACAGGATCTCCGACTTGAACGCAATCTGGTGGCGTCGCGCCTTGGCATAGTCGACCGCGCCTGCGGAAAGCCCCCTTTCCAGGATTTCGCGAAGGCCCGGAGGGAAGGCGTCACGACGGGCGCTGTATCGTTCCCCGTGGACGTTTGCCGCGCCAACGGCGAGCAGCAACGCGTGATTCTCGTGCAATTCCGAAAAGGATCCGGGCAGGTGTACATCGTTGAATTCAGCGCCCGCTGAGCCGAGGCGCTCGATGGCGTCGCGGGTTGCCTCACGCATGGTTTCATCGGCGTTGTCGGGAAAGTACGTGCGAATGACGCCGACGCGGGGGGCATGTGGCGGCGGTTCGATTCGGCAGGTATCGACAGGAACGTCGGCGCTTAGCGGGTCCAGCGGGTCGTGACCCGACAGGCACTGGAGAATGACGGCTGCATCGGCGACTGAACGGGTAAACGGACCCGGATGATCCAGCTCGTAGCTGACGGGCAGGATTCCGCGCAGGCTGATCCGGCCGAATGTGGGTTTGAGACCCACCAGACCGCAATACGCCGCGGGCCGACTGATGGACCCGCCTGTCTGGGACCCAAGGGACGAGGGACACATCCGCGCCGCGACGGCGACGGCCGAACCGCTGCTGGAGCCGCCGGGCGTATGGTCGGGATTCCAGGGGTTCCTCGTTTCCGCCGGATCGAAACAGGCAAACGGCGTGGTAACCGTCTTGCCGGGGATGATCGCGCCTGACCTCCGAAGCCGCGCGACCACCTCTGCATCTTCACCCGGCACCCGGCTGTAGAGATTTTCTGCTCCGGCGGCGGTGGGCAGGCCCTTCACGTCGATGATGTCCTTAATCCCCACCGGGATTCCGTGCAGAGGGCCGCGGTACCGTCCGCGGGCGAGTTCCTCCTGAAGACCCCGGGCGGACAGCTCGGCGCCAGCCCTGTCTACGTGGACCCAGGCGTGAAGGCCGCCGTCGAGGGCTTCTATCTGCGAAAGACAGGCGTGCAGAAGTTCCACGGGTGAGAGACGGCCGGACCGGATCTGTTCCGCCGCCTGGGTTATGGTAAGCGTATGCGGCATGGGTCGATTACGACGGAGATGGCAAAACGGCGCGCGGTGAATGGCAGGAGATGTCGTTTCCGATGGGTCGCCTCACGTAAATCTATATAAGGTATAACCTGACCGATGGACCACAAGATAATGTAAAACAGTATATTAGAGCAAACTTCCCCTTGACTAAAAAAAAACATTGGCTTATCTTTCAGTTGCTCTCAACACGTATGCGATTGAGACATCCCTTCTTCCGGAACCCCGTGGCCGATACCCCTCCGGCCGTTCTCCGGGGCCGCCGGATCCGGATATCCTCCGTTCCCCCGAAACTGTATATCCTGACATTTCGGTCTGCATTTTAAAAGCCCGGAAACAGGAGACGTGCCCGGCAGCCGGATTCCAGTGGCGGAATCATCTCTCCACGGCTGTCGCGTGAACCTGTTTTCCGGGCTTTTTCTTCCGCTGGGCTGCCGGATAAGCGCGCTTTCGGAGTTGGCCCGGGTGTTGTGTGACCGGGTTCGGTCACGTCTACCTGTGATACGGTTCGCAACGCATGATGGTAAACGCCCTGTAGATCTGTTCCAGGAGAACCAGACGCGCGACCTCGTGTGGAAGAGTAAGGGAAGAAAGCGACAGACGCCAGTCGGCGCGCCGGATAACCCGGGCGGACAGACCGGTTGGACCGCCAACGACGAACGCGATTCCACCAAACCCTTCCAGGCCGATTTTCTGGATGCGCCGGGCGAGGCCATCCGAATTGCACGACTCTCCATTCGGATCCAGGGCGACCAAAAATGCGTTTCGCGGAAGGCGCCTGAGAATGCGTTCGCCTTCCCGGCAAAGGCCATCGGGAGCGGCGCCCTTGCGTGGCGCGGGTTCCTCTCTGACTTCGATATGCTCCAGGCTGGCGTATCTCCGGATACGACCGATGTAGTCCGACACCCCTTCCCTCAGGTACGGCTTTCGGCATTTGCCAACCGCCAGCAGCGTAATTTGCATTGGGCTATGATAAGGACAAGATCGGATTTGCACAAGGGGCTTGTTCCATCCTGCGAAAACGGGTATAATAACCTGGGTAAATGAAACAAGTTCTGATGTTGATTTGCAAGTACTTAGAACGTTGCGGAGCTTGACTTTTCCGGGGTCGCGCAGTAGATTTCGTGGCTCCCGTACCAATCGACGAGAAAGGGCCTGTGTCGTGATGCGTCTGCTGGAAATCTCACTGACCGCTTTGATGTGCTGCGCTGTTGCCGGACATGCCCGGGCGACCGTGGAGACGATGCCCGTCGAGGAAATCCGGAGAGGGATGAGGGGCATCGGCAGGACGGTCTTCCAGGGTACGCGAATCGATACGTTTCACGTCGAAGTCCTGGGTGTGCTGCACAACGCGATCGGTCCAGGGAGCGACCTGATCCTGGCCAGGCTGTCCGGAGGTCCACTGTCCAGCACCGGAGTGATTTCGGGGATGAGCGGAAGTCCGGTCTATGTTGATGGTAAGCTGATCGGCGCCGTATCGTATCGCATCGGCGCTTTTGCCAAGGAACCCATCGCCGGGATTACGCCAATTGCGGCAATGGTTGATCTCTTCAACCGGCCGCCGGCGCAGGAAAGGATCAGTTCGACGGCCCGTCCGGCGCAAGCCGGCGCACGCCGTCGGATCGATCTCACGGGGATGGATGCGGCTGAGCTGACGCCGATCAGCCTGCCGGTCGTGATTTCCGGTTTTGCCCCGCAGGCGGTCGCTGATTTCCGACAGGCGTTTTCGAATACAGGATGGACGCCGGTCCAGGGCGGTGGTGGCGAGGACCCGGGCCTGCCCGCCGGTGCGTTCGAACCGGGCGCCGCGCTTGGCGTGCAACTGGTCCGTGGCGACCTCAGCGTTACGGGAATCGGAACGCTGACCCATCGCGACGGGGACCGGGTGGTCGGGTTCGGGCATTCCATGATTTTTGGCGGCGCTACCGCGCTGCCGATGACGGGAGCCTACATTCACGAAGTCCTGCCAAGTCAATTTGCGTCGTTCAAGCTGGGTGTCGCCGGGCAGGCCGTGGGCGCCATCGTTCAGGACCGTGCCCCCGGCATTGCCGGCACGATCGGTCTCGAAGTTGACATGATTCCGGTGCGGATCAACCTGCGTTCTCCGGGGAAGGAGGCGCACTTCGGTATGGAGGTCCTGCGAGACCGCGACCTCAGCCCCACGCTCTTGCGGATCGCGGTTTTCAACGCGATGGTTTCGTCCGAGAAACTGACGGGAGAGGTAACGGTGAAGTCCCGTGTGAGAATCGACCTGAACGGACGTCCATCGGTGGAGGCGAAAAACGTCTATGCGGGCGCGCTTGGGCTGGGTAGTGCGGTTCTGGGTGTCACCACGCCGTTTGCGAGCCTGATCCGGAATCCGTTCCAGCCGATCAGGATCGAGAAGGTCACCTTCGACCTGGACGTGGAAGCCGAACGGGCGCACACCGCCCACATCAAGTCCGTCGGTTTGCAGAAGACATCGTTCCAGCCGGGCGATACGGTGCGCGTCACGGTTTCACTGAGGACCTACCGGGGGGGACTGCGGCAGGTGGAAGAAGCCATGGTCATACCAAATCAAACGCCGGGCGGCCGGCTGATTCTCAGGGTATCCAGCGCATCCGACCACGTGAAACAGGAGGCCAAGCGGGCGCCCGGCGAATACAACGCCAGAGATCTGGATCATCTCATTCGCCTGTTGGGGCGCGCCGGCCGGAACAACGAAATGGTTGTTGAAATGCTGTCCGGCGCCCAAGGCGTGACAATTGAGGGACGGGAGGTGTCAAGGCTGCCGTCGTCGGTGCTTTCGGCGCTTCAGTATTCGCGCTCGTCGGATGCGGTAAAACAGGTTCGGCAGACAGTCGTGCAGAGGGCGCGTATTCCCACGGACTTTGTGCTGTCGGGAAGTCAGATCGTTGTACTGAATGTAAACCGGAAACGGAACGGCGTTATTTTCGCCGAGGGTGGGAGCGCAAGCGGAAAAGGGAAATAGGTCGCCCCCGTCAAACCCGTCTTCGGACTCCAGGGCCATGGGAACACGTCGTGGAAACGACGGACGTTCCGGAAGAATAGGAGATCGGGCCGTTGGATCGAGAAAACCGGCATGCCGTCTGTCGTATCTTGCTGATCATCCAATGCTTTCTGCTCAACTGCCTTCTGATTCCGGCAGAAGGCGTTGAGCCTGTCGTATGGCGCGACCACACGCAAAAAGCCTTCGCAAGAGGCGAGGCCGACGGTGTCTCGATAACCAGAGACGGCGCCGTGTTGCTGGCGCCCGAGTTGCAGGCCGTGGCGAACACCGGAGAGGAATTCGTCTGGGCACTCGCGGAAGGGCGAGGCGGTCGATTGTATATTGCTACGGGCAACAGCGGGAAGATCTTTGCCCTGGATGGCGCGGGAGAGCCGACGCTCCTCTTCGATTCTCCCGAAGTGGCCATTTTCAGTCTCGCCGTGGGAACGGACGGAACACTCTATGCCGGCTCCTCTCCGGACGGTATTGTTTACCGGATTGTTCAGGGTAAGGAACCCGAGACGTTTTGTCGAACCGGAGACGAACACGTCTGGGCGATGGTTGTGGATGGAAAGGGAGGCCTGTACGCGGCCACCGGCGGCAGACACGGCCGGATCCTGCGCGTCTCCGCGGCCGGAGAGGTCGCCGAGATATATCAGAGCGAAGACCACAACGTGGTGTCGCTGATCCGGGACGCCGACGGCAGGGTGTATGCCGGCACGGACCAGAGTGGACTGGTCTACCGTGTCAACGCAAAGGGAGAAGTGGAAGTACTGTACGACGCCGCGGAAGATGAAATCCACGCCCTCGCGATGGGACCGGACGGAATCCTGTTCGCGGGCGCAATGTCCAAACGATCCAAGGGGGGCGGAAAGGGCGCATCTCAACAATCCGCCAAGGGCCAGGGATCCGCTTCCTCCCGGCAGGCTTCCGTGCTGTATGCGATACGCCCTTCGGGTGCGGCGGTTCGTCTCTGGGCGGTGGACGAGCCGATGCTTCTGGCATTGCATGCGGACGATCGGGAGATTACGGTGCTGACTGGAGACGAGGGGAGCGTCTATCGCGTGGATCTGTCCGGCCGGGCGACGCTGCTGACCCGTCTGAAAGACCTGCAACCATGGGCGTTCTGCAGGTCGAGCTCCGGAGACTTCTGGCTGGGAACCGCGGGATCCGGAAAAGTGTATCGGTTGGGCAAAGCGTTCGCGCGTGAAGGCAGGCTGGAATCCAGGGTGAGAGATTTCCACCTCGTTTCCAGATGGGGTAAAATCACGTGGAATGCCCAACCTGCCCCGGATGCGTCCGTCGAATTCCAGACCCGTTCCGGAAACAGCGAGAAGCCGGACAACACCTGGAGTGAATGGTCTTCGGTGTCTCCGGGAGGACAGATTTCCAGTCCGTCGGCGCGATTCCTTCAGTATCGGGCCGAGTTGAAATCCGTGGCGGGTACCACCACACAGACGATTCGCGAAGTGACTCTGGCTGGACTCCAGGAAAATCTGGGCCCGCGGGTCCTCGCGCTCGTCGTCACGCCCATCGAGGCGCAGGGCAATGGCGCTGCGCCGAAGGACTCGGGAAAGGGCCGAGCGGCGCAGGGAAACCTGAGAGGCGTCTGGCGGATCTCATGGAAGGCCGAAGACGCGAATAACGACGGTCTGGTGTATGCATTGTACTACCGTGGACTGTCCGAGAAAAAGTGGAAACTCCTGGAAGAAAACCTCCGTTCGAATTCCTACGATTGGCATACCGAGTCCGCGCCCGAGGGTACGATGCTTGTCCGGGTTGTGGCGTCGGACAGATTGACCAATCCGAAGGAAACCGCGCTGGCGGGCGAGATGGTCAGCCAGCCATTCGATCTTGACCACACACCACCTGCCGTCGTACTTCAGATACGGCAGGTCGCGGGCGGTGTACAGGTAGAGGGATCGCTGAACGACGCCGCGAGCCGGCTCTGGAAGGCGGCCTATGCGGTGAATTCAGGAGAGTGGAAAGTGGTCTTTCCTGTCGATCGTATTTTCGACTCCAGAACGGAATCGTTGCGTTTCGGAATTCAGGATCTGGCGGCGGGAGAATATACGGTCGTCGTCCGTGCGACCGATGCGCTGGGCAACGTGGGGGTAGGCACAGCGACGGTCGATCTAAAGTGAGGTCCGCCCGCGCCCGGCAATTCACCTTCCCGGCGACACAGGGTGGTTTATGACGGATGTGGATTACATGCGGCTGGCGTTGTCGCTGGCCGAGAAGGGACGCGGTGGGGTGCGGGACGGCGCGCTGGTGGGTGCGGTGGCGGTTCAGGACGGGCAGGTTATCGGAGAGGGGTATTACCCTGAATCCGGAAAGCCGCACGCGGAGGTTTACGCGCTTGAAGGCATGGCCGACGGAACCCCCGGCGTAACCTTGTACGTAACCCTTGAACCATGCGCCCATACCGGACGTACGCCGCCGTGTGTCGATTTATTGATTAAAAAAGGGGTTGCGCGGGTCGTATGCGGCATGATGGACCCGGACAGACGGGTTTCCGGTAGAGGCATCCAACGGTTGCGGGAGGCAGGTGTGCGGGTGGAAGTTGGCGTTCTCGAGGAAGAGGCGCGTCGACTGAACGAGGTTTTCGTAAAGCACCGCACAACCGGCCTTCCATTTGTCACCCTGAAGCTGGCGCAGACCCTCGATGGTCGCATCGCGACGGCCTCGGGCGAGTCGAGATGGATTTCCTCACACGCGTCCAGGGTCAGGGCGCACGGGCTGCGCGCTGAAGCGTCCGCGGTTATGGTTGGACGGGGGACAGTAGACGCGGATGATCCGGCGCTTACGGTTCGGCATCTGGACGGTCCCGATCCGGCCAGGATCGTTCTGGACAGTCGTCTTGAGATTTCAACGGACGCAAGGGTATTCGACGGGGCGGGGCTGATTCTCGCGGCCGCGAACGGCGTATCAAAAAAAAAAGTCGAAGCGATGGAGGCGCATGGCGCTCGCGTATGGGTCTGTCCCCAGCAAGGTGGCAGGCCGCTGATCCGGGACGTGCTTTGCCGGGCGGGCGTGGAGGGGTTCACCCATGTGTTGATCGAAGGCGGGGGTGCGGTGGCTGCGTCCGCGATGCGCGAGCGGCTGATCGACCGGCTCGCGGTGTTTGTCGCGCCGGCGATTCTGGGAAAAGGGATTGACTCGGTTGGCGACGTCGGTATAACAAGAATTGCGGATGCGATTCATCTGAGCCAGGTCGAAGTGGATTGGACCGGCCCCGACTTGTTCTACACGGCACGGATGAGGGACGCGGCAGGTCCTGCACGGACGCCATGAAGCCGGGACCGGAATAGCGGATTCGGATCCCTTGTCCGGAGGATCTCCGATTCACCGTATCGCGTGGCCGGCGAAAGGATGGTCTCGATGTTTACGGGGATTGTCGAGGAAGTGGGGCTGGTGCGCGCGATTCAGAGGCGGACAGGGTATCAGCGAACGACGGTTGAAGCGAAGCGCGTGCTGGAGGACGTCTCAATTGGCGACAGCATATCGATCGACGGCGCCTGCCATACCGTTGTCGAAGCGGAGCGTCGGGCATTCTCGTTCGAGTCCGTCTCGGAGACCCTTGAACGAACCACCCTCGGGAGGCTGAAAACTGGAGACCGGGTGAATCTGGAACGTTCGCTGAAGCTGTCGGACCGGCTGGGCGGCCATCTGGTGGCCGGTCATGTGGATGGGATGGGCACGGTGATGGAACGCAGGCAAAGGGCTGACAACATGACGTTCCGGATAGTGATGCCGGAACATCTCGCCGCGTATCTGGCCAACAAGGGATCGATCGCGGTGGACGGGATCAGTCTTACGATTGTGGCTGCGGGCGCAAGACACTTTACGGTAACGGTCATTCCGCATACGGTGGAAGCGACGACGATCGGAGAACGGCGGGTCGGCGACGCGGTCAATCTGGAGGTCGATCTCGTGGCGCGGTACCTGGAGAGGCTGACCGGCTGCCGCGCGGAGAACGGAAGTCCGGCAACGTCGCGGAACGTCGTTTTTGGAAGTGAAGGAAAAGGGGATTCCTGAGGATCGCGGCAGCCCGGATCTGTACATCTAAAACCTTTTTTTACCCGGGAGCGGTATTTCATGTCTGAAGCCGATGACGGACTCCGTATCGCGTCCATCGAGGAAGCGCTGGACGACATCCGTGCTGGCAGGCTTGTGATTGTCGTGGACGATGAGGACAGGGAGAACGAAGGCGATCTGATCGCGGCTGCTGAGAAAGTCACGCCTGAGATTATCAACTTCATGGCCCTTCACGGGCGCGGACTGGTCTGCCTGCCGGCAACGCCGGAACGGTTACAGGAGTTGGAACTGGACATGATGGTGGGCAAAAACACCGCGTTGCATGGAACGCCTTTCACGGTCAGCATCGACGCGGTTGAGGGCACAACAACCGGAATCTCGGCGCAGGATCGCGCGGTTACCATTCAGCGATTTGCGGATCCGGAGGCCCGTCCCCCCGATTTTGCCCGGCCCGGCCACGTCTTTCCTCTATCCGCCCGTCCGGGAGGTGTGTTGCGGCGGGCAGGGCACACCGAGGCGACGGTGGATCTCGCGCGGCTCGCGGGCCTCTATCCGGCAGGTGTCCTCTGTGAGATATTGAATCCCGACGGAACGATGGCGCGGCTGCCGCAACTCATGGAAATGGCGCGGCAGTTCAGTCTGAGGATCATAACAATCCGCGATCTGATTGCGTACCGGCGCCGTTCGGAAAAACTGGTCGAATGTCTGGAGACGGTGCGCCTCCCCACCCGGTTCGGGGAGTTCAAGCTTCATCTCTACGAGAGCGAAGTCGACAGGCGGGATCACGTGGCGCTGACCAAGGGAGACCTCACCGCCGGCGATCCGGTGTTGGTGCGGATGCACTCCGAGTGTCTCACCGGCGACGCATTCGGATCGCTGAGGTGCGACTGCAGCACGAATCTGCATTCGGCGATCGAGATGATCGAGCGGGAGGGCCGCGGCGCCGTTGTCTACATGCGGCAGGAGGGCCGCGGCATCGGCTTGCGCGCAAAGATCAACGCCTACCAGCTACAGGAAGAAGGCTACGATACGGTGGAGGCGAATCTGAAGCTCGGGTTCAAGATGGACGAGCGGGATTACGGTATCGGCGCGCAGATTCTGTTGGACCTCGGTGTCAGGAAGGCGCGCCTGATCACCAACAACCCCGCCAAGCGCGTGGGTCTGGAGGCGTACGGAATCGAAATTGCGGAGCGGGTCCCCGTCAAGATTGTACCGACGCCGTGGAATGTCCGGTATCTGCGTACCAAACAGAAGAAGATGGGACATATTTTCGACGAAGAAGATCTGAAGCTGGTTGATGGGTACCCGGAGGAGACGTATGGCCAGAGTGATTGAAGGTGGATTGCGCGCGGAAGGCAAACGCTTCGGCATTGTGGTAAGTCGATTCAACAGTGCAGTCAGCAAGCAGTTGCTCGATGGCGCCGAGGATTGCCTGAAACGACACGGAGGAGAACCGGAGGATGTCGACGTGGCCTGGGTACCGGGTTCGTTCGAGATTCCACTGGTGGCCGGGAAGATGGCGCGCAGCGGCCGTTACGACGCGGTGATCTGCCTGGGCGCCGTGATACGCGGAAGTACGCCCCATTTCGACTATGTGGCCAACGAAGTCTCCAAGGGGATTGCATCGGTCGGCCTTGAATCAGGTGTGCCGTGCCTGTTCGGCGTATTGACAACCGATACGATCGAACAGGCGATCGAAAGGGCGGGAGCCAAGGCCGGAAACAAAGGATGGGAGGTCGCCCTGGCCGCTGTCGAGATGGTGAATCTTGTGGCAACCCTGGACTCGGAAGAAGCATGACGGGTTCGCGACGAAAAGCGCGCGAAGTTGCGCTGCAGGCGCTGTATTGGAGCGAGAGTTCGGGAGACCCCGTGCAGCAGACGCTCCATTCCGTGGCGATTCGCGAGGGGTTGACGGAAGACGCCGCGGAATTCGCCCACGCGCTTGGTCGGGAGACCTGGGCGCGCAAAGAAGAACTGGATGGTCTGGTTGAAGGGATTTCGAGAAATTGGGCGCTGGAACGCATCTCGAGGATCGACCGGATCCTGCTGTGGATGGCGCTTACGGAAATGCTCGCATTCGACAATATCCCGGTCAAGGTATCGATGAACGAAGCAATTGAACTCGCCAGGCGGTACAGCGTGGAGAAGGCACCGACGTTCATCAACGGAATCCTGGATGCGCTGGCCAGGCAGAAGGGAATCCTGGCGGAAGCCTCGGATTGACAGCCCGCTTCGGAATGTCTCGTCGCGGTGCCGCGTTGCGGTTTTTGCGGCACTGAGGTAACGTTCCGGCGATTACCGGTGGATTTGTGCTTATGATGGGTGTGATCAAGAAAGTATTCGGGACCAAATACGATCGGGACCTGAAGAAACTCTGGCCGACGGTCGAGAGAATAAACGGGCTATGCGCGTCTCTTGCTTCGCTTTCCGACGCGGAACTTCGCGGCAAGACGGCCGAATTCAGGCAGAGGTTGAGGGACGCGGCGGCTGAATTCACGGAACAGCTCGACGGGATGCGGGAGGAGTTGAAGAGCGAGGAGGAAATGGACCGCTCTTCGCTGCTGGACGAAATCTCGGAACTGGAGGCGGAGGTCAGGGAGATCGAGGCAGAGGCACTGGAGGAGATACTGCCCGAGGCATACGCGGTCTACAAGGAGACCTGCCGCCGGTTCAAGACGGAAGGGAAGCAGTGGGAGCGGGCCGGTGAGTCCATTGTTTGGGACATGGTGCCCTACGACGTGCAGTTGCTCGGCGGCATCGTGCTTCACCAGGGAAAAATCGCCGAGATGGCCACCGGCGAGGGCAAGACGCTGGTGGCGGGAATGCCGCTTTATCTGAACGGGCTGACGGGGCGGGGCGTACACCTCGTCACTGTGAATTCCTATCTCGCAAAGCGGGACGCCATGTGGCTGGGGCCCGTCTATCTCTTTCTGGGGATGAGCGTCGGCATCATCCAGGATCGGTCCATGGAGGCGGAGGCGTATCTTCTGGAGGAAGATGGGGAGGGCGGGTACCGTCTGCGGGAGTGCGATCATCAGGAGGCATACCGGGCCGATGTCATCTATGGCACGAAGGACCAGTTCGGGTTCGATTATCTCTACGACAATATGACGGTCCGTCCGGACGACCTCATGCAGCGCGAACACTATTTCGCGATCATCGACGAGGCCGACAGCATACTGATCGACGAGGCGAGGACGCCCCTGATCATTTCCGGCGCGGTGGCGGAGGCCGATAATCAGCGTTACGATGAGATGCGGCCGCTGGTGGAGCGGTTGGTCCGGGCGCAGACCCGGGTGGTAACCGGGACTCTGAATGAAGCGGAGGATCTCCTCGACGAGGACGAATATGAGGCGGGTATCCGGCTGCTTCAGGTCCAGCGGGGGATGCCCAAGAACCGCCGGTTCATGAAATTGCTGCAGGAAGAGGGGACCAAACGTCTGATCGGACGGGTTGAGGCCGACTACCTGCGCGACAAACGAATGGCCGAGATTGACGAAGACCTCTACTTCAGCGTGGACGAGAAGAGCCATGTTATCGATCTGACCGACAAGGGGCGGGTTGAGATCAGCCGGAAGCCGGACGATTTCGTGCTGCAGGACCTGGATGAAGTCCTGCACGAAATCGAAGCGGACGATGCGCTGGCGCCGGACGTAAAAGCCAGAGCCCAGGATGACGCGTACCAGGACTTCGCGCGCAAGAGCGAGGCGATTCACAGCGTTCAACAGCTTCTGGTTGCCTATACGCTCTATGAGAAGGACGTACGGTATATCGTGGACGGCGGCCAGGTGATTATCGTCGACGAATTCACGGGGCGTCCACAGCCGGGCCGGCGATTTGCGGACGGGCTGCACCAGGCTCTGGAAGCGAAAGAACGCGTCAAGGTGGAACGGGATACCCAGACGATCGCCACGATTACGCTGCAGAATTATTTCCGTTTGTATCACAAGTTGGCGGGGATGACGGGAACCGCCGAAACCGAGGCGGCGGAACTGTTCCAGATCTACAAGCTGGACGTCGTCGTAATGCCTACGAACGAACCGGTGCGGCGGATCGATTCGGAGGACCTGATCTTCAGGACCAAGCGGGAGAAATATAACGCCATCGTGGACGAGATCGAACGGTTGAACGACAGGAGCCTGCCGGTACTCGTGGGTACCATCAGCGTGGAAGTGTCGGAGTTGCTGTCCCGTATGCTGAAGCGGAAGGGAATTAAGCACTCCGTGCTCAACGCGCGTCACAACCAGCAGGAAGCCCAGATCGTTGCGAGAGCCGGACAACCGGGCGCCGTGACCATCGCCACCAATATGGCGGGTCGAGGTACGGATATCAAGCTGGGGGACGGTGTGGTCAAGGCGCCGCCGGATCATCAATGCGCGCTGATACCCGGCGCCGATGGAGGGCGCCCCCAGTGCCCGCACCTGGAGGAATACCGTTGTATGGAAGAGGTGCCTTGCGGATTGCATATCATCGGTACCGAGCGGCACGAGGCAAGGCGGATCGACCGGCAGCTTCGCGGACGGGCCGGCCGGCAGGGCGACCCCGGGAATTCCCGGTTTTTCATCTCACTGGAAGACGATCTCATGCGGCTCTTCGGGTCCGAGAGGATTGCCCGGATTATGGATCGTCTGGGCGCCGAGGAGGGTGAGGTGATCGAACACCGGATGGTAACCCGATCTATCGAGCGTGCGCAGAAGCGCGTGGAAGCCCGGAATTTCGAGGTGCGGAAACATCTGCTTGAATACGACGACGTGATGAACCAGCAGCGGGAAGTCGTATACGACCGGCGACGCCACGCCCTGGAACAGCACAATATCTACGAGCAGATTGAAGAAGAGATGGAGGAGGTGGTGAACGCTTCGTTTCAGAGCCACCTTCCCGAAGAAGGGACCCAGGAGGACTGGAATCTGGACGGACTCTACCGCGACCTGCGACAGATCTTTCTCCAGGTTCCGGAAGTGCCCCCCGAGTCGCTGCCCGAGCTGAAAGAGGATGGATTCCGGGATGAGTTGTTCGATGGGATCAGGTCAGCCTACAGGCGCCGGGAAAGCCTGATTGGCGCGGGAAGGATGCGGGACATCGAGCGAATGGTCTATCTGGGGGTAACCGACGAGAAGTGGAAGGACCACCTCAGGGAGATGGACGACCTCAAGGAAGGCATCGGTCTGCGGGGATATGGACAAAAGGACCCCCTGATCGAGTACAAGCGTGAAGGATTTCAGATGTTCGTCGACCTGCTGGACGAAATCAACCGCGAAACACTGAAGACCCTCTATCGCATACCGGTGGAAGAGGACATGTCCAGCCCAAGAGGCCGGCAGCCTCAGCGGGTCTCGCTTACGCATCAGGATGCCACCGGCATGGGGTTTGCCTCCGGCGTCGAGGCGTCACCGATGTCGGATACCGTCGCCGCCACTTCGGAAGGCGGGACGCCCCGGCAGCGCCCGGTCCGGGTACAGAAGGTGGGCAGAAACGACCCGTGTCCGTGCGGAAGCGGTAAAAAGTACAAGAAATGTCATGGCCTTGCGGGCCGGGTGCCGGCGTGAACTGCGGTGGGGTCGATTCCGTCCATTGCGAAACCCTGGAAACGCGACGAAAAGGAGCTATGCGTTGATGAAATCCCGAGATGACCTGTTAAATGAGGCCCGAAGCGAGATACCGGAGATGAGCGTGCAGGAAGTGTACGACCATCTGGAAAGCGGCGCGAGCCCGGTGCTGCTCGATGTGCGCGAATTGGAAGAATGGGAGTCGGGACATCTGCGGGCAGCGGTTCACGTTCCACGAGGCCGCCTCGAAGCTGAGGCTGAATCCCGCATTCCGGACAAGTCCCGGGAAGTGGTGGTCTATTGCGCCGGCGGAGTACGTTCGCTGCTGGCTGCGGATTCGTTGAAGGAATTGGGTTATGAGCGGGTGATTTCGATGGCCGGCGGGTACGAAGACTGGGCGGACGCCGACCTGCCCTCGGAACAGCCGCCTCCGCCTGAGGAAGCCGACGACCTGGATCGTCCTGAACTGTTGAAAGCTGAAATAGAGCACCTGGAGAATCGGATCACGCGGAAGAAACAACAGTTGAAGCGCTCAAACCAATAGGCGGACATCGCGGAAAGGCATTAGCCGGAGCGGCTGATATAGCCGGAAGCGCATTACGATTCGTAATGCGCTTTTTTGTCGAATGCCGGAATTTGTCCTTGCGCCAGGAGGCCAAAGCATTTATATTTGTTCGGTTAGCACTCGATTGCGATGAGTGCTAATTTCCGGGAAAAATATTTATTATTTAACGGGTTAACGTACAATCCATTATTTCGAAGGAGGGGCTTATGACGGTGAAGCCTCTGGCCGACCGGGTGCTTCTCCGGCGGATTGAAGCCGACGAACAGGTCCATGGCGGCATCGTCATCCCCGATACGGCCAAAGAAAAACCGCTCGAAGCCGAGGTGGTCGCGGTGGGGCCCGGGAAGGTCAACGACAAAACGGGCGATCCCATACCGTTGTCTGTAAATGCGGGCGACCGCGTTTTGATCGGCCAGTATGCAGGAACAGAGGTCGAGGTCGATGGAGACGAACTGGTGATTGCTTCTGAGGACGACATTCTGGGTATTCTTGAATAACGGTTTAACGGAACAGATGGAAGCCGCGATTCAAACCCATTGCCGGGAAGGGCGATAGCGAATCGGAAACACCGCCCGTAGATCCGGATCCAACGGGTTTTCATTCACTGGGGTTTACAGGAGGACAATTATGCCAGCCAAGCAATTGAGCTACGGGATAGACGCCCGGTCAAAGGTTCTGGACGGCGTGGACATTCTGAGCAAGGCAGTCAAGGCGACACTGGGGCCGCGCGGGCGAAATGTCGTTCTGGGCAAGAAATGGGGTTCGCCCACGGTAACCAAGGACGGGGTAACGGTGGCCAAGGAGATCGAACTGCCCGATCCGTATGAGAATATGGGCGCTCAGATGGTGAAGGAGGTCGCCTCCAAGACCTCCGACGTGGCCGGCGACGGCACAACCACCGCAACGGTACTGGCGGAGGCCATTTACCGTGAAGGCCTGAAGAATGTAACCGCCGGAGCCAATCCCATGGATATCAAGCGGGGAATCGATCAGGGTGTGTCCGCCGTGACCGCGGCTTTAAAGAAACAATCCCAGGAAGTCACGGGTCGCAAGGAGATCGCACAGGTTGCGTCAATCTCGGCCAACAATGACAGCGGGATTGGCGACATAATTGCAGATTCCATGGAAAAGGTGGGGAAGGACGGCACCATTACGGTCGAGGAGGCCAAGTCCATCGAGACGACGCTCGACGTTGTGGAAGGCATGCAGTTCGACCGGGGATATATTTCACCGTACTTCGTGACCGACCAGGACGACATGGAAGCGGTTCTGGAAGATGCCTACCTCCTCATCCACGAGAAAAAGCTGTCCAACATGAAGGATCTCCTCCCCTTGCTTGAGAAGACGGCACAGACGGGAAAGGCGCTGCTGGTGATCGCTGAAGACGTTGAGGGTGAGGCGCTGGCGACATTTGTGGTAAACAAGGTCCGGGGGACCATAAAAGCGGCGGCGGTGAAGGCTCCCGGTTACGGAGACCGTCGGAAAGAGATGCTTGAGGATATCGCCATTCTCACCGGGGGCAGGGTGATATCGGAAGATCTGGGCATAAAACTGGAGAATATCCAGCTCGACGACCTTGGACAGGCCAAGCGGATCGTCATCGACAAGGACAATACGACAATCGTCGAAGGCGCCGGCGCGACGCATGACATACAGGGACGCGTCAGCCAGATTCGCATGCAGATTGAGGAAACGACCTCGGATTACGACAGGGAGAAACTCCAGGAACGGCTTGCAAAACTGGCCGGCGGCGTGGCCGTGGTGAACGTCGGCGCCGCAACTGAAACAGAAATGAAGGAGAAGAAGGCGAGGGTGGAAGATGCCCTGCACGCGACCCGCGCGGCCGTGGAGGAAGGCATCGTTCCCGGCGGAGGCGTGGCCCTTGTGCGGTGTGTGTCGTCGCTGGACGCCGTGCGCGGCAGGGTTCGCGGAGATCAGAAGACCGGCGTGGACATTCTGAACAAGGCCCTGGAGGCGCCACTGAGGAAAATTGCCGATAACGCGGGCCACGAGGGCAGCCTGGTTGTTCAGCGGGTGAAAGAGGGAGACGGCGCCTTCGGCTTCAACGCACTTACCGAAACCTACGAAGACCTGATCGAATCCGGTGTGGCGGATCCCACGAAGGTCGTGCGTTCCGCGGTTGAGAATGCGGCCAGCATTGCCGGGCTTCTGCTGACAACGGAGACGCTGGTAACGGAAATTCCGGAAGAGGAGAAAGAGCCGCAGGGTCACGGCCACGGCCACGACCATTATTAGTGTCCGAGACATCGGCCAGGCGTACAAAGGTCGGCCTTTACTGGCCGGCCTTTTTTCGTCTGGCAAATCATCATCACATTTGCTTATATTGGTGCGTCGTTTTGATGTTTTCGGACAGGTTCAATAGTTGATAGCGGGTTGGAGACGAAACGGTCGGTCGTGTTTCGTCTGCGGCTCGAAGGGAGGTGTATGGACGTTATTCTGGATTCCCAATCCGGGGAGAACGATCAACCCGTTTCTGATGCCCCGGGCGGGGAGAAGAAGGAAGAGGCCAACGACTCCGAAAGGCGCGTGGTGTCGCGGCGGCCCGCCAGGCGTACCCGGACGGCCACAAGAAAGCCCGCAGGGACAACGCGAAGCCGGACCGCATCGGCGGATGAAGAGAAGGAGAAACCCGAAGCCGACGCGCCGGGAGAGTCGGACGAGCCAACCGGGAAAACAGCGGAGGTCCCGGAGAAGCGCGTGATATCGCGGCGGCCCGCGAAGCGGTCGAGGGCATCGACAAAGCCCGCGAAGCGCACGACACGCGCAAAAGCCGATGACAAGCAGCCGGATCAAACCGGGAAAGAGACTGAAGAAACCGCGGATCCGACGACGACTGCAGCGGAAGCCCCTGAAGCGGCCGACGCCAGCGATTCCACTACGGAGCCGGTTGCGGATACCACGGAGGCCGCAGCGGCGTCACCACCCGATTCGGCAGCGGGCGCGCCCGCGGAAGCCGCGGCGGAGAGGACCCAGGAGTCTCCCGACAGGGGCGCTTCACAGGACCAACGCCGGACGAGACGGCGCCGGCAGCCCCGCCGTCAGAACGACGGCGGGGGGAACGCTGAGAGCCGGGAGCGGGCGGAGCGGCTTCCCCAGTCCGTCGCGGAAATCCTGATGGACACCTGGACCGAAGAGAAAGCGCGCAAATACCTGAGCGACGGTTTTCTGGCGACGCTTTCCACCCCTCTGGTCAGTCGGAAAAAGGTTGAGGAGATAGACGAGGAGGCGTTGCGAGACCGCCTGAAGGTGATTCGCCGCGTGCTGGCCGACGAGTGTATGGTTGAAGACGATGCATCGGATCTCATCCTGCTCGATATGGTTATCAATGCGCTTGCGGACAGACTCGAGGTCTATCGGCTGACGTCGCGGGACGCCAGTCCCGAGAAACTCGCCCACATACTCCAACTTCGGTACAATGCGGACCGGCGCCTCATTGACACCGTGAACGCATTGAAAAGTGCCTAGTGTTCCGTCCCGGAAACAAATCGCCTGAATTCGACCGCCGAGTCGCCCGGCTCGCATCCTTCGACAGGCTCAGCGCAAGTAACGTAGCGAGACGGGATGAATCGTCGGTCGAATGGTGAGGAATTCTTGGGACAGGACACTAGTGCGGCCGTGAGGACGTCCAGTCAATTTCGATCTCGTAGGCCAGCGGATCCACGGCGCGATTGGCGCGAAAGGCGTTGATACGTTCCACGCAAGCGTCGCAGCGGCCGCAGGCGGGGCGTTTGCCCGCATAGCACGTGTGTGTCTCGGCGTAGGGCACACGAAGGCTCAGGCCCAGGCTCACGACTTCGACTTTCCATTTCTCCACGAACGGGGTGTGGATACGGTAGTTGGCGGGGCGTGTGGCGCCCAGGCACAGGGCCTTCTCAAGCGAGTCGTAAAACTCGCGGCGGCAGTCCCGGTAGATCTGAAAGTCGTCCCGCACAGGCGAGAGAAAGAGATCGTTGCAACCCCTCGTTTCTGCCCAGGCGGCTGCCAGCGTGACGAAGAGCATGTTGCGGAAAGGCACGACGGTCAGTGCCTGCAGGTCCTGTTCCGCCGCGGGAACGGGGCGCCCGATGTCCGTGAGCGGGTTTCCGCCGATCTGCCGGAGATCGACTTTGAGGCATCGGTGGGAGTCGGCGCCCGCCAGCCTGGATAGCCTTGAGCTGGATTCGAGTTCAACCGCGTGGCGCTGGCCATAATCGATGGAAACGGTGTGGATCTCTGAGCGTTCACGGTCTCGCATCCACCAGAGCAGTGTGGTGGAATCCATCCCTCCGGAGAGCAGGAGTACGGATTTCCGGGGTGGGGCGGTCATCTTCAGGGCGGGACCTTTCTATAAAAAAGTCAAGCCTGATTTCTATCGATTCTCCAGAAGCTGATCCACGACCGCCGGTTCAGCCAGAGTCGACGTGTCGCCGAGATCGCTGGTATCGTCGGCCGCAATCTTCCGCAGGATACGGCGCATAATCTTGCCGGAACGGGTCTTGGGCAATCCCGGCGCCCAATGGATTACGTCGGGTGTGGCGATGGGGCCGATCTCTTTGCGAACCCACGCCTTCAGTTCGTCTTTCAATGTATCGATGTATTCCACGCCGACATTAAGGGTTACGTAGGCGTAGATGCCCTGACCCTTGATTTCGTGTGGAAACCCCACCACGGCGGCTTCGGCCACGCCCTCGTGAGAAACAAGGGCGGACTCGACTTCCGCGGTACCCATGCGGTGCCCGGAGATGTTGATGACGTCATCCACGCGGCCGGTGATCCAGTAATAGCCGTCTTCGTCCCTGCGGCAGCCGTCTCCCGTGAAATAGTACCCCTTGTATTGCTGGAAGTAAGTTTCCTCGAAGCGTTTGTGGTCGCCGTAGACGGTGCGCATCTGCCCGGGCCATGGTTCGGCGATGGCCAATACGCCGCTGACGTCGTTGCCATCCAGTTCTTTGCCGGACTCCGGGTCGAGTACGACGGGTTTGATGCCGAAGAACGGAAAGGTCGCGGAGCCGGGCTTCGTGGCCGTCGCGCCCGGAAGCGGCGTGATGAGGATGCCGCCGGTTTCGGTCTGCCACCAGGTATCGACGATCGGACACCGACCCCGACCCACATTGTTGTGGTACCAAAGCCAGGCTTCCGGGTTGATCGGCTCGCCAACGGTCCCGAGAAGCTTCAGAGACGAGAGATTATATTTGGCCGGCCACGCTTCGCCCTCTTTCGCAACTGCCCGGATCGCCGTGGGCGCCGTATAGAACTGATTGACTTCGTATTTGTCGATTACCTGCCAGTAACGCCCCGGATCGGGATACACCGGGGTGCTTTCGAACATAACGGTCGTCGCGCCGTTTGCCAGGGGACCGTAGATGATATAGGAATGTCCGGTAACCCAGCCGATGTCCGCGGCGCAGAAATAGATGTCGCCGTCGTGATAGTCGAATATGTTTTTGTGGGTGTACGCGGTGTATACCATATAGCCGCCCACATTGTGCTGCACGCCTTTGGGTTTCCCTGTTGATCCCGACGTATACAGGATGTAGAGCGGGTCTTCCGCGTCCATTTCTTCACAGGGACAATCCGGGCTGGCGTTTTCCATCGCATCGTGCCACCAGAGGTCCCTTCCCTCCCGCATCGGGCAGGAAATGTCCTCGTGTTCGCCCACCCGGCGGACGACGATGCAGGTTTCTACGGATCTGCCGTCCATGCGACCATCGGCATTTGCGATCGCGTGGTCGGCAAATGCCTTGCGCTCCATCGGCCTGTCACCCCGAAACATGCCGTCCGTCGTAATCACGACCTGACAGGTGGAATCGACGATACGGTCGGCCAGCGCATCCGCGGAAAAACCTCCGAAAACGATGGAGTGAACAGCGCCGATCCTGGCGCATGCGAGCATCGCGATCGCCAGTTCGGGGATCATTGGCATGTAAATGGAAACGCGATCTCCTTTTTTCACCCCGCGTGACTTCAGCACGTTGGCGAATTTGCAGACCTGCCGGTGGAGTTCCCGGTAGGTCAGCCTGGCGTCTTCACCGGGTTCGTTGCCTTCCCAGATGATTGCAACCTGATCCCCGCGCGTTTCCAGGTGACGGTCGAGACAATTGTAGACAATGCTGGTCTTCGCTCCCTCAAACCATCTGATGGAAACGGGGCCATCATCGAGGTTGTAGTTGTATGTGCGAACCGTGTCCCATTTTCTGAACCAGTGGAAGTCTCCCGCCACGTCCGCCCAGAATGCCTCGACGTCTCCCATGGATTCCCGATACTGCCGCTGGTATTCGTCGAAGCTGCCGACGTGGGCCTGCACGCTGAGGTCCCGGGGGGGGAAATACCGTCCGCCCTGTTCGAAAGTCCGGTCTGGATGTGCCGACATTGGAAACCCCTTTTTTCGGAATTAAACGGTTGAAACGGCAGGCTCGACGCCGGTAAAAGCAGGTCTTGCAATTCCCGGATGGAGCGGCTATAATTATACCACATACAAAGCGGATGTCAAGCGGAGAAACCGGTTCGAAAGCGTGGCTTTCGGACTGTTTTGTCTTTGGCCTTCGCCCGGTTGACTCACCAGTCCAGGCCTCGGATTCTCTCCGGTCGCGCGTCGCCGCTTTTCCAGGGTACCGGTGCTGAATTTTCGCTTTTCGGGAACTTTTTCTGATCCAGAGTGTTAAATGGCGTTAGGAGGTTGTCCGGATTGCGGGTTTTGTATACCCCATTCCCGAGGATGTAGCAGGTGAAAGGGGGGAAAGACCATGCTCATGGTGAACACGGATAACGGAGCAGCGTCGGATGTCGATATTCTGACTGATGTTGCCAACGGCGACATCGAGGCGTATGGAAAGATTGTAAATCGTTACAGAGGAAGGCTTTACAACTTCGTATTCCGATTTGTCGGAGACAGGGAAACAGCCGAGGATATCGTTCAGGAGGCATTTCTCAGGGCTTACAGAAAGCGGAACGAGTATCGGGCAATCGCGAATTTCTCCACCTGGCTGTTTACAATTGCCGGCAACCTGGCAAAAAGCGAGTTAAGGCGTCGTAAACGCTGGCGGCTGTTTCCGCTTCACAGGGATGAAGAAAGCGATACGGGGCTGGAATTGCCGGACGAGTCCTACCGGCCCGATAAAATTACGGAATCTTCTATCGCGGATGTACAGATTCATCAGGCGATCATGTCGCTGTCGGAAAACTACCGGCAGGTCATCCTGCTTCGAGACGTTGAAGGGCTGTCCTACCAGGAAATTGCAGAGATAAGCCGGTGTCCGGTGGGTACGGTCAAGTCTCGCGTGAACAGGGCCCGTCTGAAACTGCAGCAGAAGCTGAAGAATGAGGGTAGAGACGTGGGGCTGGCGATCTGACAGCGTTACGCCGTCTTCCGGATCACACGGAAATTCGAAATTGTAATGGGACCAACGGAGGAAATTCATGGGCAAGGGTCACATAACTTGCGGCGAGTTTGCGGCCCGATTATCGGCCTATCTCGAAGACGAAGTAGCAGGCGCAAAGAAGGCGCAGATGGATCGCCACATGGCAGAGTGCTCCACCTGCGCCGGTTCGCTGGAAGGGGTAAGGAACCTTACGGGGCGGCTGGCGCGGATGTCGCGTGTACGGCCGTCCGCAGGATTCGATTTTGCGCTTCGCAGCCGCCTGATGATGGAAGCGGCTCCAAAGACCTCGTTCTGGAACAGGCTGCCGGACGTATTTATTCCGACTTTGCCAAGGGCGCTGGCAACGTGCGCGGCTGTCGTGCTGATCGCGCTGGGAATGACCACAGGGCTGGACGAAGCGTCTTCAACCCGCGCCGTCACAGCGGACCGTGTACACCAGATGACGTTGGTTGCGCCGGCTTCTTCGACGTTTCCTGCAGCGGACCTGCGCGGTGCGCTG
Organism: uncultured bacterium; assembly: GCA_964551635.1. Lineage (GTDB taxonomy): Bacteria > Latescibacterota > UBA2968 > UBA2968 > JAAXHE01. Next base: position 36,541 of record CAZKDZ010000113.1, read on the forward strand.
AAAATGCTGCCCCGGAAACCGTCCTATCCGGTTTCGCACCAGGCCTATCGTGCCGGCCGGGCGGATTCCGCAAGAGCCGCGTCGATGGTGCGCATGCGCCCGGGCAGGCGCATGGTCAACGTACGCCGGGTGTCTTTTTAGTGAATATTACGGGAGAGAGAAAGCCTGCGAAAACAATGAAAGCAAAACGGTTTAAAATGCTGTGGACGCTTCCCATAGTCACGGGGATACTGCTGTCAGTTCCCGGTGCGGCGTATTGTCGCCCAGGCAGCGTACTCAAGGGAATCGAAGAAGAAAGAGCCGAGATTCTGGAAAAGAACCGGGCCGGCGTTGTCCGCATTCATGCCAGCTATTCCCAGACAGGGGCCGTGGAGGGGCTTCAGTACGGCAAGGGATTCATGCATGGCACCGGATTCGTCCTGGATGACAGGGGCACCATAGTAACCGTCCATCGTGCCGTAAAAGACGCCGAGGAAATCTGGGTGACCCTGGATACGGGACGTCGTCTCCCCGCCCGTTTCGTCGCATCGGATCCGGTATCCGAAGTGGCGGTAATCCGCGTTGAAGCAGAGGGCCTCGAGCCGATTGCGATCGGTGACTCCGACAGGGTCCGCATGGGCCACTATGCATTCATCCTGGGCAACAGTTTCGGAAACCTGACGCCTTCGTTCGGTGTTGTTTACAAGGTCGACCGCGCGCAGGACCTGATACACGTTGCGGCGCCTGTGCATCTCAGTTTTGGCGGCGCACCGGTATTCTGCAGTACGGGTAAGATTCTTGGCCTGGTCTGGGCGCTACTCGATCCATGGTCCGGTATTCTGCCCGAAGGGACTCCGGACGCCCGAATGATGCAGGAGACTAACTTCGTATTCGTGGTACCTGTCAACCGCGCAGTTCGTGTTGCCCAACGCCTTATGGACGGTTCACAGACAGTATATGGGTGGCTGGGCGTGACCGGTGAGTACCATCCCGATTATCACGGTGTGCGGGTCGATAGCATTGCGCCGGACGGCCCCGCGGCGAGCAGCGGGATCGTTCGGGGGGATCTGATCATTTCATTCCAGGAGCAACAGATTCAAAGCGCCGAGCATCTACAGAGTCTGGTCCTTTCCACAACTCCCGGAACCGAGGTCCGGATGAAGATCAAACGAGGTGAACAACCGGACACCCCGCGCGTTGAGGTGGGCAAACTTCCGATTGAGCCGGGTCAATTTCCAGCGGCCGGCTACGACGCGTTTTCTGTCACGTCTCAGCTATCCATGCAGGAGGGCAACCAGGTCCTGTATCGGGAGTTCCTTCGTCTCCAGCGGGAAATGCAGTTGTTGAAGCAGCAAATGATCAAGAAACCGGCGGCTTTTCCAGGGCAATAGACGAATACCATATGAGACAAATAAAGCGGGCGGCCATGCAGGCCGCCCGCTTTATTTCTTGGTGCCGCTTTTTTTCTGTCTACGAAATCATGTTTTCCTGCACAAAATTGAGACGGAGTCTGCCAAGCGCCCTGTCTTTGAGTTGCCGCACCCGTTCCCGGCTGATCTGCAGGCGTTTCCCGATACGTTCGAGTGGCTCCGGCTTATCCGAGTCCAGGCCGAAATACAGACTCAATATCCTTGCTTCGCGCTGGGGCAGTCGGTTCAGGCATTCCCTGAGCAATTTCTTGATCCGTGCGTCCTCAAACTTCTCGTCCGGCCGGGCGTCCTGCGCAGGCAGTGTATCGGCGTACACTCCCGTGGAACCATCATGCGTTGGACTGTCGAGAGACACGGTGGTTCGGTTGGCTTCGAAGGCGCGGCGCAGCCTCCTGAGGGGCATGCCGGTCTTCTCAACCAGTTCGCCAAGATCGGGAATTCGGCCAAGCGACTGCGAAAGAGCGTTTTTGGCCCGGTTGATTACGTCGAGGTCGTCGATTTGATTTACAGGGAACACAACCGGATGTACGCACCGATTGAGCGCCGAAAGGATGGCCTGACGGATCCACCAGACCGCGTACGTGATGAATTTGTGCCCACGTGCCAGATCGAATGTCCGTGTGGCTCGAATCAGGCCCAGATTACCCTCCGCAATCAGGTCGGACAGCGGAAGTCCCCGTCCGCTGTATTCCCTGGCGATTCGGACCACGAATCGGAGGTTGGCGGTGATGAGACGATCGAGGGCTCTGCGGTTACCCCTCTGAGCGTCAGCGATCACGTCCGCTTCGTCTTCTTTGCTCAGCGGCGCGAATTTTCGGATATCGCGCAGATAGATGTCTGCGTCGCTGTCCGAAATCTTGGCTTTCATGGCCCCGAATCTCCATATGCGATGGTGTGTGCCTCAGGTACACCCGTTCCTTCACCAGGAAGCCTGTCGATGGTTTTCGGCGTCAGGAGACCACGAATCGGTCGCCTCTATTGCCACCGGAGAAACAACCGTGTCGAGCGGTTAATATAACGCGGGTTCGCGCTGCGGTCAATGAAAAACCGTCGCATTTTGCGACACATTAACTTGTACGAGGAAGTCGCCTTCGGGAGGACCGGTTTCCGTCCGGCACCAGGAAATAGATACAATTTTCCGCGAACAACAGCCCCATCCTCAGAAGCCGTCTTAAAATTCCCATTGGTCTTCGCGCGGCTACAAATTGACGGTCAGCGTTGGTCAATCCCGCCCAAGAGTGGCGAGGGGCGCGCAGCCACGATACATTAATATATGGGCGGGTTTTCCCGTCGGCGCTGCGCGCCCCTCGCGCCTCAAAACCGCCACTTTTTCGCTCTCGCTCGGGAACTCACCGGTAATTTCAAAACGGCTTCTCACAACCGAACGGGCAAACGAAATTTCCGGCTGATCGATTCGATGGATTCGCCGTGGTTCCGTCTGCTGCACTATGCTGGTTGTCTATTGTTCCTGATTCAAGCTGATCGCTGTTTTTGCCGCTTTTCACCGACCTAATGATGAAAGAGTCTGATCCCGGTATTGACCATGACCATGCCGTATTCATCGGCGGCCGCGGTCACGGCGTCGTCCTGTACGGAACCGCCGGTCTGGATAACGTATTCCACGCCGGTACGGGCGGCGCGGTCGATGTTGTCGCGGAAGGGGATATACGCGTCGGAGCCCAGTGTCACACCCCCGAGACGCTGCAGCCATTCCCTTCTGGGCGCATCGCCGAAGGGCGGCGGCGCCTTGCGGAACGCACCGCGCCAGGAGCGCTCTTCCTCAGGAGTCATGTCTCCTTTGAGATACAGTTCGATGGCGTTTATCTTCTCAGGTCGCCTTGCGCCCTTTCTGAAATCCAGATCCAGCACGGCCGGGTGCTGGCGCAAAAACCAGGCTTCGGCTTTGCCGGCGGCAATATCCGTACACGCAAGGCGGTTCTGCTGCCCGGCACCCACGCCGATGGCCTGGCCTTGCAATGCGAAGCAGATGGAGTTCGACTGGGTGAACTTCAGCGTTATCATGGCCACCAGCATATCCCGGGCTTTGTCCGGGGGGATTTCCCTTCTCCGGGAAACGACGTTCCTGAGCAGATCGGGTCCGGCGATCATGTCGTTGCATTGCTGTTCAAAAGTGAGTCCGAATACTTCCCGACACTCCGTTTCCACGGGCTTGTAATCGGGATCGACTTGAAGGACGGGGTAGGCGCCGCCTTTTTTCATTTTCAGAATATCCAGCGCTTCCGGAAGATAGCCCGGCGCAATAACGCCGTCGGATACCTCGCGGCGAAGGAGCCTGGCTGTGTGGACGTCAACCGGGTCGCTCAGTGCCGCCCAGTCCCCATACGAAGAGAGCCGGTCCGCGCCCCTGGCGCGGGCGTACGCAACGGCCAGGGGCGAAAGGTCCATGCACTCGACAAAATAGGCCTTCTTCAGATCGTCGTCCAGCGGCACACCTACGGCGGCGCCAGCGGGACTGACGTGTTTGAATGAGGCTGCGGCGGGTGTGTCGAGCGTCTCCCTTAGTTCCTTTACGAGCTGCCAGGAGTTGAACGCATCGAGCAGATTGATATAGCCCGGCGCTCCGTTGAGAACGCTGAAGGGAAGCGGGCCGTTCCGGTTGAATATTCTTGCGGGTTTCTGGTGCGGATTGCATCCGTATTTCAGCGCGAGTTCAACCATGATGAACCTTCTCAAATGTCTCCCGGTTTCCGCGACATTTCGAGTCGATAAATCTGAGAGCGTCGATCCCGTTTCTAACCCAACACCCCGTCGGCAAACAACGAACCCAGATCGGTTTCACCCTGCCATTCGCGCAACGCGGGATTTTCGGTGCTGAGGACGACGTCGGTGGCGCCGGTTTCGGTCCTGGAAAAGCAGATGATCTGACTACCCTCCGCGAGGCTCACAATGACGGGCGAGTGCGTGGTTAAGAGGATCTGCGCGTCTTCAATGGACGATAGCGCCCTGAACACCGTTTCGACGGCCCGGGGGTGGATTCCGTTTTCAGGCTCTTCAACGAGATAGGCGCCTCCAAAATCAGGCAGGTATGCCGGGAGAGTAAGCGCCATAAGGCGGAGGGTGCCGTCTGAAATCTTCCAGGACGGCGCATCCAGTCCATTTCGGTCCTGGTAAACCAGATAACAGTGGCGGTCTTCAGCTCGTTCCACCGTGCGGATGGACTTCAGGTCGGGCAGGACAGATTGCAGGCACGTGACCCAGGCCGCGAAACGGTCGGGCGCACCGGACTGCAGCGAGGTGATGACCCAGGGCAGATTGGAACCGTCGGGCTGAAACGCGGCGGGACGACCGGGCGGGCTGGGCCGGCGCATGGTGGCGCTGTTCAGTATCAGGCGCTGGATTCCGTTGTTGAGTATGCCCTTCAGCCAGGTCGCTACCGGATATCGGGTTTCGTCTTCGGGCAGGTTGGCCAGAGCGGACCGCCGGGGACCCAGCCTGAAAGAGTGGTCCCATCCGGTGCCGGTTTCGTAATAGAAGTTGTCGTTGCTCCCGTGAACCTTGTGTACGATGGTCCTGGCGCCCCTGAGACGAGGCAGGGCAAGCGAGTCCGGCATGGGGCGGTCCATGGGGAAGAGCGTCTGCTGTTCGCACACCGGATCTCTCCGGGAATCGTCCGGAAGAAGCAGAACACGCTCGGCGAGAATGGCGGTCTCGTTGGTATCGGGTGTCGTCCCGATGGTGACTTCGTACCGGCATCGAACGTATTGCCGGTTTTCGAAAAGGTCTGCCTTCTGCGACGGTATGCTCAATTCGATGGCAATCTCGAAGGGTTCGAACGTACGACGCCAGACCAGGTCCCGCAGATCCGCGGCGCGATTTCCAACGGCCTCCTCCAGGCCGTTGGAAACGAGGTCGCCGAGAAAGGCGATGGCGTCCAGAAGTGTCGTCTTTCCGCTCGCATTGGGTCCAACCAGAACGTGGAACGCATCCAGCGGTCGGCTGATGAAGCGCAGGCAGCCGTAGCGGAGGGCTTCGACTTTACGAATCATGGCGCGTCCCGTATGTCGGGGAAATTAGCCGGCCTTCTTCCAAGGCGTTAGAGAGGCGACTGCCAGACGGCTTTACCAACGAAAAACGGTCCGAGAGATTGCACGTATTGCGCGGTCTGCCGGGTTTTTCGCATTTCCTGCACAACGTGCGAGAGCGGGTGCAACTCGGGCCCCAGCAGTCCGATGACGAAGTCGTTGTCGTTTCGGTCCAGACCATAACAGGCCAGGCGGATGTCCTGGGCAAAACCTGCCTCGGCGTAGGCCCGCCCGATTCTGGCATGTTCACCCAGAATCCCGCGCAGATCCTCGCCGGACAGCTGTCCGAACTCGGGCTTGCGGCGCAACGGATACCATACGGCCCAGGGCCATTCCGGGTTAAGGACCTTTCCGCGAGGCTTTCGCAACAATGTTTCTTCAAGATCGGGTTCGTACCCGTGGGCGTAGGTTCTCCCGAACATGGTGAGGTCGGGAATGCGTCGAAGTCCACTGAACGGGTGGGCGTTCAGCAATGTGCGGATTTCCCCCGTGAACGCATTGGGAGATTCGGATAGCGTAAGAATGCCAACGCCGGACGGGTCGTTCAGGTCCACGTAAAGAACGGCGTCGACCCCGGATTCGCAAAGCGCCTCCGCAAGCGTGTCCGTGCGCGGGCAGTTTTCATAGACGTGCAGCTGCATGAAGAGCCGTCGGTTGCTGGCCTGTATCTGTCCGTCAATGGGTTTGCCTTTTTCACGCAGGTCCAGAGTCTGTTCTTTTGAAGTGGAACGCATCGAGGATTCCGTCTGATGTGAAGATGGGTATGCGGACGGCCGCGTTTTCTTTCAATATACGATGCAACGGTGCTGTTTCAAGCGAAAGATGTGCAGGTTTCGAAATTGACGGTAAGAAGCTGTTTTAAAATTACCGGTGAGTTCCCGAGCGCGAGCGAAAACGCGGCGGTCAAGGCGGGAAAATCCGCCCATATTTGTCTATACGGGCGGGTTTGACCAACGCCGACCGGCGCGTTTGCAGTCGTGCGAAGACCGCTGGGAATTTTAAGACAGTTTCTGAGAGTCAGTTTCCCAGCCTGGCAAGAGACTCTGCAACCGTGGGTTCAAGACCGGCTTCGACGTCTCTTCGACGCAGGGAATGGAATTCTCCCAGGACGGCGTTGGCTCTGGCGAGAATGTCGATGCGCGCTGCGTACTGGTTCACCTTGTTGCCGGGCAGCGCCCATATCGCAACGTCGTCCGTGAGGGCATCCAGGTATGCCCTGGCGCCGCAGCAGCCCAGGCTGAGCGCGGCCCTTCCTGTTCTTACGGCCTGGGGAACCACGGCGCACGCCGGTCTTCCCATTGCGGGCGGAACGGCGGGTTCCACCTGCTGGATGGCTTCGGTAATGATCAGGCCCTGCGTGGAATGCGCGAAGAGCAGAACCACGGTCGGTTCGAGTGGCGTTTTGTCCAGCGGGGCGTAAATTACATACCTGGTTTCGTTCTCCAGCACCGGGATCTCCAGGACGTCCTGTTCACGAACGTATTCCATGCCGGCCATTGCTTTCAGGACCTCGCCCAGTTCGACCTGGTACGAATCAGGAGGGTTGGCCATATGGTGTGTATGTACCCCGATGGCGCACAGTTCGTGGTGAGTTGTCCGCGTGGTAAAGGGCCCCTTCGCCGCTTCCTGCCAGAACAGGCAGCCGGCGGGCGCCCGACCATCGTAATCGGGTACTCCCTCGGGTACTTCGTCCGATATGCAGACGGCAATGGGAGGGAGCGCAAGGTTGAGTGATTCCTGTAACGCGCCGGCGACGGCGGCAAACGAGTTCATGGGATCCCGCCTTTCTGTGTTTATAGTGCCTGCCTCTTTGCGTTTAGAAGCTGTTTTAAAATTACCGGTGAGTTCCCGAGCGCGAGCGAAAAAGTGGCGATCAAGGCGGGCAAATCCGCCCATATTTGTCTATACGGGTGGATTTGACCAACGCCGACCGGCGCTTTTGCAGCCGCGCGAAGACCGCTGGGAATTTTAAGACAGCTTCTTACGTCGTCGAGGCTGTCGAGCGATTTTTACGTGAAGCGTCTACGAGCAGGACGATGCCAAGGATGATAAGGGGGATGCTGAGCCATTGTCCCACACTGAGAGGGAAGCCGTGGCCGTAAGCGGCCTGACGGACTTTGACGAATTCGACGACCACCCGGAACGAGAAGACGGAAACGAGGAACATGCCGAGAAGCAATCCCGACGGCGTCCCGTTCCGCCTTTTTGACCATACTGTATAAAGGAGGAGGAAGATCAGTCCGTAGGCGATGGATTCATATAGTTGCGCCGGATGCCTCGGCACGGCATCCACGTGTGAAAAGACGATCGCCCAGGGCAGGTCGGTCGGGGTGCCGTATATTTCGGAATTGAAAAAGTTCCCGATTCGAATGAAGAATCCGCCAAGGGCAACCGTAACGACAATGCGATCGAGGATCCAGAGGTAGGATTGTTCCGTCCTGTTTCGGGCGTACAGATAGAGAGCGCCAAAAATGCCGATGGCTGCGCCGTGGCTCGCAAGGCCGCCCCGCCAGACTTTGAAGATCTCAATTGGATTTGAAAGATAAAATGCGGGATCGTAGAAAAGACAATGCCCCAGGCGCGCGCCGATGAGGGTGCCGATAACCATATGGTTCACCAGGCTGTCGAGGTCCTTTGCGGATTTTCCCTCGAACCGGAACATCCGGCGCATAATGAAATAGCCGAGGACGAAGGTAACCAGAAAGCACAGGCTGTACCAGCGCAGGACGACCGGACCGATGCGGAAGATCTCGGGGTCGGCGCTCCAATGGATCTGGGCGATTCCGAACATGGAGGTCTGCACTATCGACTTTGCGGCGGGACGGGATCAATCCCGCCGGGATGGTAGGGATGGCACTTGAGAATTCGCGAGACCGACAGGTAGAGTGCGACCGGAAAGCGATGTTGTCGAAAGCAATCGCGGGCGTACCTGGCGCAGGTGGGATGAAACCGGCACCCGCTGCCGGGGCCGAATACGACCTGGAGAAACGGAGAGACAAGCACACGGTAGATCCGCAGCAGGACGATTGCTGAACCGGCCAGAATGCGGTCGATGACAGAAAGCATGTTCCGCCGAACTTTCGAACGGGAGTCGGGACTCGATTTATTTGCGAATGACGGGATGTCTTTATGGTCCACAACGGCAGGAAAAGATAGCAAAATGAAGCAATCACCGAAAGGAGAATTCATGGCGGAAGAGACAATCTTCAGCAAGATAATCCGGAAGGAGATCCCTTCGGAAATGACCTACCAGGACGAACTGGTCACGGCGTTTCGAGATATCAACCCTCAGGCGCCGACTCATATTCTGATCGTGCCCAATAAGGTGATTCCCACCGTCAGTGATGTGTCAGGAGAGGACGAGGCCGCGCTCGGTCGGTTGTTCAGCGTGGCGGCTCGGCTCGCGGAAGAGGAAGGGCTTTCCGGGGACGGGTACCGGTTGATCGTGAATTGCCGGGACCACGGCGGCCAGGAGGTCTATCACCTGCATATGCATCTGCTCGGCGGCCGGCCGCTTGGGCCCATGCTCGCTCCGCGGCGATAAGCGCCGAGCGCGGCCCGGCGAGGCCGGGATGGCTGCATGGCAAGGGTCTCGCATCCGGTGGGACAGTCCCGGCGGCGCGCTTCCATTACCCGCCGGATCGCCATTACTTCCGGTCGGGCCACTTGTAGGCCGCTTTCGCGTTCCTCCAGAATACCTTCTCGGTCGCTTCGTCGCCAATGGCTTTGAAGTACTCCATTGGGATGCGTTGTACAGTCGCGTAATCCGCGCCGTGTTCGCATACGGGCCAGTTACTGGCGTAGATAAGCCGGTCCACGCCGAGTATTTCCCATAGGTGGTCCAGGGTCGGGGCATAGTAGATCAATTCGGGAAGCGCCGGTCTCTCCCGGGCGGTTTCGACAAGGCCGGAGACCTTGCAGTAGACGTTCGGGTATTGCGAGACGTTGTGCAGGCCGTCGATCCAATCGGGGTCCGGCGTCTTTCCATCAACGGGTACATGGATAACGTGGTTGAGCACGATGCGCAAGTCCGGCAGCCCCTCGGCAATGCGGACGGCAGAGGGAAGCTGGTCGACGTCGATCAGAAGGTCCAGCGACAGGTCGGACTGTGCAAGCAACTCAAGTCTGGAAAACAGCGCGTCACTGACAGTTTGAACTTCGTTCCGGTGAAGGCGGATGCCGCGGAAGAGGGAATTCCCTGACAGACTCACAAGCCGATTCTCAAAGTCGTCCGATTCCGGGTCGAGATTGCCAACGAAGCCGACGATGAAGGGTTCCGTTTCAGCAAGATCGAGGATCCAGCGGTTGTCTTCAACCCATTCACTGGCTTCCACGACCACGGTGCCGGTGACGCCCTCGGGAACGGCCACGGCCTTATAGTCATCAGGAAGCACACGCCGGTACAGCAGGTCGTCGTCCCGCGGCGGCCAGGGTACCCCTTCCGGACGGTAAGGATCGTAGAAATGGGTATGGGTGTCGATGATCATCGTCGCGCTCCTTGTGTTTTTCCAATGCTGAACCTTGATTCGTAAGTCTTCGGGGACGTTAATTCGAATATGTGCTTGTAAATAAAGGCGATTAGACTGCTGAAACCCAGGATACACCAGGTCACTGGACGTGAAGGAAAAAAACGTCCTTCTGTACGTCGATAACACCCGTTTCGGAGGGTCTTGTCGCGTCGCCGCGTTGGTGTTTTTTTCGGATTGAGGTGAATCCTTGACAGAGTAGGTGGATTGAGTATTTTCTAAGACGTTCGTCAGACATTGACCGTTACGTGAGACGGGGTCATGGCCAGGGGAAAAGGGCGGTTTTCGTCCACCAAGACGTTTCACAATCTACCGTGTTCGCACCGGCAGGCGCACCACGACGGGCACTGCAGGTTTATTCACGGCTACAACCGGGACATTACGTTCCATTTTACTTGCGACGAGCTGGATGAGAATCACTTTGTCGTGGATTTCGGCAAGCTCAAGGAACTGAAGGCGTGGCTGGAACACATGTTCGACCACACGATGCTGATCAACGAAAACGACCCCGAGCGGGAGCTGTTCGAGGAGATGCACCGCCGTGGGATTGTGGACCTGCGGGTGATACCCAACGTCGGGATGGAGGCCTCCTCCAAATTCGTGTTCGAATATGCCGATCGGATGATACGCGAGAAGACGGAGGGACGTTGCCGGGTCTACAGGGTGGAGACGCGGGAGAATATGAACAACTCAGGGGTCTACGAGATTATCGAATAGAGAAAAGGCACGAACGCGCGGCAGGTACAAGCGATTGGATCCGGAAAACCGGTTCCGTCAGTTCCGGTACCGCAGCCAGAGTCGCACATAGTGCCGCCGACGGTCAGGGTCGGCATCGTCCTCGAATGCGGTGCGATTGTGAAGAATCCAGCGGTTGTTCGTAAAAAGCATCTGTCCGGGCTGCAGGCTGAACTCCACCCTGAATTCCGCGCGGCGAAGCAACGCTTCCACAACTTCCAGTGCGACTCTCTGTTCGACCGCCAGCGGTTCGCCGGCGCGCTCGTGACCCACCCGGATGTAATAGTACAGGTATCGGAGCGTCAATTCGCCCTCGCTCCATTGAAAAACCGGGAAATGAGAGGTGGGTGAGTCCCCGGACCTGAACTGTCCCCGACGATCGAAATAGAATCGCTGATAGAGGGTCTCCAGGACATCCGGGTGGTTTTCCAGGAGTTCATTGTGGAGGGCATAACCGCTGATCAGCTGGCTTTGTCCGCCGGATTTCGCCGTACGCAGACAGAGCAGCCCCACGATGTCGGGCAGCGGCGTACCGAAGGCATTGTCGTTGTGAAACGTGCTCTCCGCATTGGTTACGGAAAACCTGGCGCCCTGTGTCACGTTCTTGCCCGTATCACGGACGTCGTACAATAACGTTCCCTCGATATTCTGCACCATTGGGGCGCCAAGGCACTCGCCGGTCATCCAGTACATCGACTGCGCTTCGTCCGGTGCATACCCGTTGACCGGCACGCGATTCACGATGGCAAATCCGCGCCCCGATCTGAGAGCGTCGAGTACCGGTTGGAGGCACTCTCCGCCGTGAGTTAAAGACACGCCCTGGCGGGGAATCTCTGTAACAGGCAAGTCACGATCCCGCACTTCGCGTACGATGCGCTCACAGCCGGAGAGGTAATCCCCGGACAACGGGTAGTTCCAGGTTGCGGAATCATCGATGCTATCCGCCCGCCAGGCCCGCTCGTCGTTCACTTCCTCGGTCAACATCTGCGAGTTATTCATTCTCTGGACTTTTTGCTCCAGGTCGACCAATTCCAAGCCGCCCGGACGCCTCCTTTCTGTCATTTCGCGATGGAAACAGGGACGTTAACTGCGGGATCCGGGATACCAGGTAAAGATAGGATCTGGACAGTCGCGGGGCAAGCCCTGGATGGGACGGCCAATACTGTACAGGCCCGGACCCGGGGTGTACGCGATCGACCGGATCGGACTCAGACGTGACGTGAGGACGTGGTATATCATGACGGGGGATAGGAAAACCGTGCTGATTACCGGCGCAACGGACGGCATTGGCCGTGCGCTCGCGGAAATCTACCATGCGCGCGATGAGCGGCTGGTCCTGGTCGGCAGGCGCCCGCTGGATTCGCTCGGTGGCGGACTCTACAATGACGAGACGTATTGCGAGGCGGACCTGTCGAAGCAGGATTGTGCGGACAAAGTGTGTTCGTTTCTGAGATCGCGGAAAATTGATGCATTGGATCTGGCGATTCAGAACGCGGCAGCGGGATACTATGGTTCCCTGGCCGATCAACCTGTAGCCAGCATCCGTGAGATCGTTGCGGTCAATCTTCTGGCGCCGTTGCGCCTGACGCACGCGTTGGTACCGCACGTGAAGAATACCGGAGGCAAACACGTACTCATCGGGTCCATCGCCCACGCGTTCCCGTGTCCGGAATTCGCCGTTTATGCTGCAGCCAAAGAGGCGCTCGACGTCTTCGGGCGCAATCTGCGCGTCGAAGGCGACGTGAACGTCCAGGTCATACATCCCGGGGCAACGAAAACGGGCATTCATGGAAAGTCCGGATGGCAGGACGCAGATTCCGAGACCTTCCCGCCGGCGGAACGGGTTGCCCTGCAGATTGCGCGGGCGATCGACGGACATGGATCGGTGGTGACAATCGGCATGAGAAACAGATGGCTGCGGCTTTGCGGGCGCTATTGCGACGGCGCGATCGAAGCCCTGATGCGATGGCGGGCGAAATGAAACACGCGGTCATTACGGGCGCGGCGAATGGAATCGGCGAGGCGCTCGCGCGCAGGTTTGTTCGCGCGGGGTATGCGGTAACCGGTGTTGACGTGGATGCAAAGGGCGCCGCGGGTCTCGAGCAGGAGCTGCGCGCGCGATTCGTCATTGCAGATCTGGGTACCGCTTCGGGCGTTGTGCGCATTCACGATCAACTGGCCTCGATGGATACGATCGACGTACTGATTCACAACGCGGGGATCAACGCCGTGGGACGGTTTCCCCGCGTGGATATGACGGATCAGGAGAAGGTGGTCGCGATAAACTTCCAGGCGCCCATGGAGTTGACGGCAAGGCTGCTGGGGGCCAACCGCATTGCGCCCGGCGGATCTCTCGTCTTCGTCTCCTCACTCTCGCACTACGTGAGCTATCCAGGGGCCGCGGTGTACGCGGCAGCCAAGAGCGGGCTGGCATCATACGCGCGAAGTCTCTCCGTCGCGCTCGCCCCGCGCGACATTCACGTTATGACGGTCTTTCCGGGACCGACGCGTACAGCGCATGCCCGCCGGTACAGCCCGGACAACTCGCGGGAGGAAAAACGCATGCCTCCCGAAGAACTGGCGGAGGTCATCCATCGCGGCATTGGGAAGCGAAGACGCCTGCTCGTTCCGGGTTTCGGAAACCGTACGGCGGCTATTCTGGGTACCTGGTGTCCGCGCATCGTGGAACGTATAATGCGACGGGCGATGCTCGGAAGGAACTAAAGATGGGGTTGAAGCCGGCAAAGTTGCAAGCCCCGGATCGAATTCTGGATCCGGGGCTTTGAGTTGTCGGCAATAATCAATCGTCGGGGAAGACCGCACACCACGCGCCGGCGCATTCGCGGTCGACTCCGGGTGGAAACTAAAAGAAATACATCTTGTAGTTCAGCTTCAGGCTGCGTCCGGTTTCGGGCATCACGGACCGGATGCGCGACAGGTGGTTGCGGTATTCCGTGTCGAAGAGATTCTCCAGGGACAGGATAAAGCTGTGGCGAGCCCGATTCGCGAGGAAATCGCGCTGAATGTAAATGCCGAAGACGGAATAACCTTCGGTGGGGTCTTCGTAGGTATCCACACGTTTCTGCCCCGCGGCCCACTCCATGGTTCCTCCCCCGGTAAGCCAGGTGTGCCTGTAGGTTGCGCTGCCGACGAACTTGAGGGGCGGCATTTCCGGCAGGGGCATGCGGTCGTCCCTGTTTTCGCCGCGCACGTGGCTCAGGTTCATCTCCAGTTCCAGGCGCGCGTTCGGACGCCATTTCAGGTGGGTCTCCACGCCCGTCATTCTCGCGTCTATCCCTTCCGCGGCGTAGATGGGAAGGAGCTGCGCAAAGTTGATTTCTCCGGTATTTCGAGGCGCGATGTAATTGCCGAACTCGTTCCAGAATCCCGTGAAGACCAGGTCGAATCCCGGCTGCAGGTAGTGGAAGAATGCCTCCGCGCCGAAACTTCGTTCGGCATTGAGTTCAACATTGCCCTTTTCAAAGGTGTAAGCGGCCAGGTGCGGCCCTTCGTTGTAGAGTTCCTCGATGGTGGGCGCGCGCTGGGAGCGGCTGAGGTTGAAGCCCGCGGTAAGCCGATCGGTAATCGGCACGAGCGGGCTGAATGCGGCGGACCATGTATGGAAGACGCGGTCTACGTCAAGGTTCTTGTTGGTGATCGTCTGGAGGCGCGGGTCGAAGGTGGCATAGGCGTACCGGGCCGCGGCCTGTAGTTCGATATTGCGCCAGGTTGTTTCGTGATACAGCCCAAAGTTGACGTCCTGCTTTCGTGTGGGCGGGGTGAAGACAAAGGCGCCCAGCTTGAGATTGCGATGGTCGAAGCCGGCGGCGAGAACGGTGTTTTGCTCTTTGTTTCCCGGGTTCAGGTAGAGTTTGAGATCGCCGCTGTAGTCATGAAAAAGGAATTCGGAACCGATGCTGCCGCTGGATTCGTACTCGACGTGGTAGTAGTAGGCCTTCGTAAAGCCCGCCTCGATTCGGTCTGCCGTCCCGCCGTCGAACCGATACACAGCCTTTCCGTCGAAGACCCGGCGTATGATATCGAGGTCCGCGCCGTTGGGATGGGCGCCGATGAATCCGCCCGGTATGCCGTACTGAGTCTCGAATTGATCGAAAGATCCGCCAACGTACCCACTGTCGCCCGCGTAGGACACGCCGAGCGCGTATGTGCGGGTGTTGATGGGCGTGTTGGCAAGCCGGCCGACCGGGGTCTGGATGTCCCTGGTATCCCGGTAGGTGGACTCGGCGTGCATTGCGAGCGGCCCCACGGGCGCTGTGAGAGCGGCGGACGAGAAATATCCCCGGTTCGCCGTTTCCCCGTAGGCGCCCACGCTCCCGAAGAAGCGCTCCGGCCGGGTTTCGGGAATCCGGTGCTTGACGACGTTGATGACCCCGCCGCCGGCCGTGGACGTGTGCAGCAACGTCCGGGGCCCGCGGATGATTTCCAGGCGTTCCGCGTTGAAAGTCTCGACGGTTACCGCGTGATCGGCCGACGTGGCGGAAAGATCCTGAGACTGAATGCCGTCGACGTTGATCTGTACACGGTCGCCGCTGAGTCCGCGTATGACGGGGCGCGCCGGCGCCGGACCCATGCTCTGTATGGCAACGCCGAGTTCGTTCTTCATGGTCTCGGCCAACGTGATACTGTATTTCTTCCTGAGTTCGTCGCCCGAAAGCACACGGGTGGCCTCATGCAGTTCTTCAAACCGGGTTTCGGCGCGTTCGGCCACAACGTCGATGGGGTCCAGCAGGTGATCCAGCCGCGCCAGTTCCAGATAGACTACGGGATGCCTGGCGTCCGAGATGTTCAGTTCGTGGTTCGTTTTCTGATAGCCGACGTGAGTAAGCGAAAGCCGATAGTCGCCCGATGACAGATGGAGTACGAACCGGCCTTTTTCGTCGGTAGACGCGCTCCGGGAGTGATCTCCGGATTGGACGTTCACGTTCCAGATGGGCAGCCCTGTCTCGCTGTCGAAGACGTACCCTTCGATCAACACGGCCTGATTTGCCGAGCTGATAACCGCCGGAACGCCCAGAAACAGCAACGTGAGCGCCGCCAGTATGAAGGAAATCCGGATGGCGGAATGGTGGCTGGAGCCGTCACCCGGATGCAGATACGTTATCCTGAACAAGTGAGCCATTTGGAATGTGCTCCGACGTTGCAGATGGCGGGAGGGCGAGAACAACCCTCCCGCCGGGTATCCTGCTACGGTGCGGTGATCGCCACCGAAATGGGCGCGAATTCGGCTTCCGCCTCATCGTCGTGGAGAATGGAAAGGGTTATGGTGGTTGTGCCGGCCTTCTTGCCGATGAGTCTGAAGGCCCAGTATTCGGGCGCTACCGGCGGATCGATGGCGAGCAACGAGGTGTCGGCCACCGCAATCCCCAGCGTCTCGTCGGGCGCTTCCGGCTGAAATTTCACGTCGTCTTCGTCAAAGAAGAACGCCGCGATGTGGTCGGTTGTGTCGCCGACGGCAACGGTGAGGGCCTCGGTGGCTTCGCCTTCTCCCTCAAGGGGCGCCTGTGTGAGCAACTCGCCGCTGTCTTCCTCTTCGAGCCGAACACCCACGGGTTCGCCGTGCTGGCCCTCCTGTGACTCCACGTGTACGGGAATGGGTTGCGTGCGGAAGTCAATGTGCCCTTCGTGTCTGACTCCGAATTCAATAGTGGTTTCGCCCTCCTGCAAGCCGCGCAGGTGGAAGTCGAAAGAACCCTCGTCGCCCTCGTCCTGATGGACTTCGAGAATGTCGGAATCGGCAATGATCCAGGCGAAACTGAATTCGGGATCCTCAGGCGGGTCTATTTCATCGCCGTGTTCGTCAAGAAACATGATGCGCCAGTGAGGCGTCAGGCCGATCGGGGCCGTAAGTTCCGAGACCCGACCTTCGTTTGAGTCGATCTCGCCCTGGAAATAGCGGAAGAACCGAACGCCGGATTCGATGATGACAAGCCCTTCCGCCTCGAACTCTCCGACCACGTGTACCGGGAGTGCCTGCGTGGTGAAGTCCACGTGCCCTTCGTGCGAAATCTGCAGTTTGATGGTGGTTTCGCCGTCTTCGAGACCGCGCAGCGCGAAGACGAATTGGCCCGCTTCGCCCGCGTCCTGGACGACTTCTACGATATCCCTGTCCGCGATTTCCCATGTGAACGTGAAGCCCTCGCCGTCGGGGGGCGCCATTTCGTTTCCGTCCCTGTCAAGGAAGCGGATGGTCCACTTGTTAGTGACCTCGCCGTGATGGACTTCCAGGGCCTCCGCCCGGCCGTCGCCCGAGTCGATCCTGCCCTGGAAATAACGGAAGAACCGCTGGCCGGAGTCGAGG
>CAZKDZ010000114.1:0-16706 GCA_964551635.1 uncultured bacterium
CCCTGGATTTTGAGGTCAGGCAGAGCAGGGCGGTGTCGTGGGCCCGCGCCAGGTGGGCCAGGCGCGCCTGCAGCGGAAACGGGATTGCGGGATCGGCGTGCAGGTCCATCACCATCAGGCCGAAGGCGCCCGACCTCAGGAGCCGGTCCGCCGAACGCGCCGCGGACTGGGCGTCGGGCACGTGGATGACGACGAGGGCATCCAGGTCCACGCCGTTTTCGACGGCATCGGGGGCGAAGAAGGTATCCGGCGTGGCCGCGATCCAGGCCACCGGCTCATGCCCGAGCTGCGCATCCAGCACCAGCCGGAAGGCGGCCGTGAGCAGACCGGCTCCTGAACCGGAAGAGAGTTCGCAGAGGCGCCCGGCCAGATGCGCCAGCGACCAGCGCGGCGTTTTCGTCCGGGCCCTGATCCTCTTCAGATCGGCCCGGAGGCGCTGTAATCCGCTGTCCTGCAAGGCTGAAAAGCGTTCCTGTTTCATATTGTCCGATACGTCCCGCACCGTGGATGACCTTTCCCGGGGGTGAAAAAGCTTCCACATTCTCCTGAAGAAATGTCCACAAACAAAAAAACAGACGTATGTCTGTTTTGTCAAGTGTTTTCTTCCGGCTCTATTTTTTCCACGGGTTCCGGACACAGGGAAAGGCGACGGCGTCTACCGCAAGAGGCTTTTAAAAATCAAGAAACAGGCGGGAGTACCCGAACGCGCCATTGCAGTCCCGGGGCGGGCTCTCTTGACACGGAGATACGACAAGACCCCCGGGGGATTGCCCAAGGGATCCTGCGTACACAAACAGGCCGCCGGAATCGGGTCTGGAAATCCGGCGACCTGTATTGAAACGCTTTAACTTCGGCCTTCTGGCAGGCTGAGAACTTTCTGAATATGTGTTGCGGGACCGTCAAATACCGTCCGTCTTCGGCAGGGCGGACGCGCTGTGACGATAATTCCTTTTCTCTCGCCGGTTAATTGCGAGAGTCATGCCTGCCGTTATAGGCTGCTCATCCCGCTGCGGTGCTTATCCTTTGAGGCGATTCAGCGTCCTCTGCACGAGCACGGTGACCACACCGGCATACAGTGAGACACTGGCCAGGTCGACGATCGCATCCAGCTTCTCGCCGATTCCCGGGATGTTACCCAGCACGTTGGCCATTCCCGCGCCGCCGACGGCAAGTGCGAGCACGAGGTAGCCCGTTGCGTCCTCAGCGTCGATCGCAACGCCCGCATAGGCGAGACCCAGGATGACCAGCACGAGCGCAAGAATGCCCTCACCGAGGAAAGCGTCGCCAGCCAGGCCCCCAATGATCGCACCGAGGGCGATGAGACCTACGATAACTCTACCTGCCATGACTACCTCCCTAAAAAATAGATACTTGCCGCGGTCCGTGGACGATATCGGCCGCAACGGTTACCGACGGAGCGGCGTGGGCGTGGGGTATGCCTCCCCGTCACGAACTTCCTGCAAAAACCACCTTCAGAATTCGGCATTTCAGCAATTGTAAACCGGTGGAACCGGTCAATCCGATCAGCCTGGAGTGTTTCCGTAAGGTGATTCGCAAACCGCATCGCGCCTGACTGCATTGCGCGGATGCCCGATTCGCGGGTTGCGTGATTCGCGGATGAACCTGTTACTTTCGGTCCATTCACGTGGAATGATTTGACGGTTGGCAGGATGGCCTGCCTTGCTTGAAATACACTGGAAGTGCAGGCCGTTGTACTACAATGGATAGTGTCTCTGCAATGACGTGTATCGCATATATTGGGGAGTGGGTTGGATAGCGCGGTACAAATGGACTCCGACGTTTCCCTAATAAAAGCATTGGCGCAAGCCTTGTCAAGTGAATTTATTTCACGTTTACAAGGCTGAATATTTACGATATTCTCCAGTGCATTTCCCGCCTTCGTTACGCCCCGTTGCCGCGCCTGGATTGCGCGCTGCCGGGCCGGCCGGAGTACGCCAGTGTTTCGGGATTCCGTCAACCCGCAGTCTCACGTCTTCAACACTGCCAGACAGGCCTTCAATCGCGGGTCATGATCCGCGTATTGTTCCAGCCATTCAGGAACCGTCTTGCCATCGGCCATCGCGGTTTCCGGATCCGCGCCGCTCTCGATCAGGTATCGCGTCGTCTCCGCGTGTCCGTGACCGGCGGCGCAGTACAGGGGAAAGTGACCGTTGTCCGAGGCGGCATTGACGTCGGCGCCGTAATCGACCAGCCTTCTGACGATGTCAAGGTCGCCGTTTCGGCAGGCGTGGTGCAGGGCCGTGTCGCCGCGCGCGTACCGTTCATGCGCCAGTCGCGAATTGGAGCGAAGCATGGCGTTCACCCTCTGTACGTTGGCCAGAAACACCGAGTATATGAACTGTCGGGCGACCTCGCTCGCCGGTTTCGTATGCGCGTCCAGTCCGCCGTAAGTGACCAGCAAGGACACGACGTCTTTGTTGTCCGGAACTTCGGCGGCGTAGTGCATCGCGTATCCGTCGTGGGCCGCAAGGTCGGCGCCACGGTCGATCAGGTACTGAACGACGTCGAGCCTGCGGCGCAGGCCGGCGTGGAAGATGGGGCGCCAGCCGTACTTGTCGTCCTGGTCGACCGACTCCGGGCATTCCTCCACAATCCTCTTCAGTGTGTCCAGGTCGCCGCTGCCCGCGGCTTCATGGATGGAATCGGACGCCATTTTTTCTCCTATCGGGAAACTCTGTATTCCGCAACGATTGCCATGGCATGAACTCTCGCCGGCGTTGTTCGCGATTGCCGGTCGATTGCGAATCCTGCGGCCTGAAGTCGCGTGGCGCGACGGTCGAGGTACGGCAAGAGGCAGGGGGACGAGCAGCAACCACATTGCATGATAGGGTGCGGATTGGGGGAGATCAAGGAAAATGCGGCTGATGCGCGCTCGAAGCGGAGGCGGTTTCTTGACGCATATATATGGAATAACTATATTCGTACGGTTCGCATGTCGTAGCGCGAAAATGCATCCCTTCAACTCCGTCAAGTCAGAAAAGGCCGGTCGATGTTTCCCGAACTCGATGTCCCGGTGAGCGCCGTGCGCGGCGTGGGCGCGAAGCGGGAGGAACTGTTGCGTGAGGCCGGGATATCCACCGTCGCGGACCTGCTTCTCTTCCTTCCGTACCGGTACGTGGATCGTACGCGCCAGTCACCCATCGCCGCGCTGCCGGCAGGCGTGGAGGTCACGGCCGTCGCCACGGTTCGCGGAGGAAGCGTGGTGCCCGGCAGGCGGCCCCGGTTTGTTCTCGTGCTGGAAGACGAATCAGGCACGCTGGAGTGCGTCTGGTATTCCGGACACCGGTATCTTCGGCAGACGTTCTCGTCGGGCGACCTGCTGGCCGTTGGGGGCAGGTTGACCCGGTTTGGCCGCAAACGGCAGATCGTGCATCCTGACGTGGAGGTGATTTCGGATAGCGAAGAGGGAACGCGAGTCCATACGGGGCGCGTGATCCCGGTCTATTCTACAACGGCGCGGATGAAGTCCGAACGCCTCACAAGCCGCGCATTGCGCCGCATCATCCATCAGGCGCTTCAAGATGTTCGCCCGTCGGAACCGCTCCCGGATCCGATGAGGGCCCGATTCGGGGCTCTCCCGATCGTCGAAGCCGTGAGAAAGATCCACTTCCCCGACGAACGACGGGATATTGAGGCGGCGCGCCGCAGGCTTGCGTTCGATGAACTGCTATATTTCCAGTTGAGACTCAGGTCGTTTCAAGCGGTCCAGGACAGCAAACCGGGGCCCGTATTGCCGGCAACGGGCCCTCTTGCTGGAAAATTGCTGGGGACATTGTCCTTCGAACCCACCGGGGCGCAACGCCGCGCATTGACCGAGATCGGCGGGGACCTGGAGCGCGGGAAGCCGATGCGACGTCTGCTGCAGGGCGACGTGGGGTCTGGCAAGACGCTGGTGGCAACGGCGGCCATGCTGTCGGCGGTGGACGGCGGTGCGCAGGCGGCGCTGATGGCCCCCACCGAGATTCTGGCTGAACAGCACGCCCGGACCATCCGAGACCTCACGGCTCCGCTGGGGCTGGTGGTCGCGCTGCTCACCGGGCGGCAGACTCAGCGAGCGCGAAGCGAGATCCTGCAGGGGCTGGCCTGGGGCCGCGTACACCTCGTGGTTGGCACACATGCGCTCCTGCAGGAGAATGTGGTTTTCGCACGGCTCGGTCTCGCGGTTGTGGACGAGCAGCATCGGTTCGGAGTCCTGCAGCGGGCCGCACTGTTGGAGAAGGAGGGCGGCGCCCACCTCCTGGTGATGACGGCCACGCCCATTCCTCGGTCACTGGCCCTGACGCTCTATGGGGACCTGGAGGTTACCGTGCTGGACGAACTGCCGCCGGGACGTCAACCGGTGAAGACGGGATGGCGGGCGGCGGCTGACCGTGACAAAGCCTATCGGTTTCTCCATGAACAGGTTTCGGCCGGCGGTCAGGCCTATATCGTCTTTCCGGTAATCGATGACACCGGAGCCGGGGACATCAGGGCCGCTGCTGCGGCATTCGAGGAATTACGCGGCGGCGTGTTATCGGGATTGAGGCTGGGGTTGCTGCACGGCCGCCTCCCTTCCGCGGAGAAGGAGGCGGTGATGGCCGCCTTCCGGACGGGTTCACTGGATGTATTGGTCTCCACGACGGTGATCGAAGTGGGGGTGGACGTTCCCGGCGCGACGGTCATGATGGTGGAGAACGCGGAACGATTCGGTCTGGCGCAACTCCACCAGTTGAGGGGCCGCGTCGGTCGCGGCGCCGCCGGTTCCTATTGTATCCTGATCGCCGACCCGGAGGGGGACCTGTCGCCGGATGCGCGCGCGAGGCTGGACGCCATGGCCGCCACGGGCGACGGGTTCGAAATCGCCGAGATGGATCTGAAGATCCGCGGGCCCGGACAGATCTTCGGCACCCGGCAGGCCGGATGTCCCGAATTTCGATTCGCCGACCTTACACGAGACGTGGACCTGGTCCGGTCGGCCCGGGACGAAGCGGCTGAACTGCTGGACCGGGACCCGAACCTCGAACGTCACGAGGTGTTGCGCCGCCGCGTCGAGTCCGTGAATCTGGAGGGGCCTGCCGACCGCGCGGGGTGACGGGGAGGGCGATCGTGTTGCGGCGCCGGGCGGTCCCTTTGAGGGGGTTTGGGGTTGACACCCGCGGGCTTTTGTGGTACATTCAAAAACTGCTCCCGGTGAGGTTGGCTATGTCCGGAAACGCGCGCCGTATCGCGGTGGTCGGTTCAATCAACCGGGATACGATCTGTACGCCCGACGGGACCCGCACGGAAAGCTATGGCGGCATCCTGTACAGCATTGCGGCACTGGACCAGATCGGGTCCGCCACGATTTTACCGGTATGCAACGTGGGGAGAGACGTTGAAGACGCGGTTCGGCGTCTTCTGGGTTCCTGGGCGTCCGTGGAACTGGACGGCGTCCGGTTCGTACCCGAACGGAATCCCCACTGTTTTTTGACCTACGATTCCGGGAACCGGAAGCAGGAAACGCTCCGGGGCGGCGTGCCCGCGCTGGCGATCGAGCGGCTTCGGCCTTTCCTGGGCTGCGATGCGGTCTGCTTCAATTTCATCACCGGGATGGAACTTGAACTGCAGACGCTGCGGGCATTTCGAAGGGTATTTGGCGGTCTCGTCCTGATGGACGTACACAGCCTGACGCTGGGAATCGACAGCCGGCGCCGCAGGTTTTTTCGTCTGCCGCCCTGCTGGGAGGCGTGGTTGGCCTGCGCCGATATCGTACAGTTGAACGAACATGAAGCCGGTCTCCTTGCCGGCGCGTCTCTGCACAGTGCGGGGGCCACCCGTGAATTCGGAAGGAAGGTTCTGGCTCTGGGTCCCCACGCCCTGTTAATCACCCGCGGCGAACATGGAGCCGATGCGGTTACCGGAAACCCGAAGGGCGGCGTGGAAGTCCAACACGATCCGGCGCGGCCGGCGGATGTTCCCGTGGACGAGACCGGATGCGGCGATGCGTTCCTGATGGGCTTTGCGTGGTCGTATCTCAATGACGGCAGTGTTCCGGCGGCCGTACGTTTCGCCAACAGGGTCGCCGGTGTTACGTGTTGTCTGCGGGGCATTGAACAAATGGCCCGGATCGGTGACTATCTGAAGCAATAGAGGGTTCGCCCGCCGTAATCTTACCTTCCGGCGGTATTTCCGCGCCGGCCATTTCATCAAGGGGTTTGCTATATGCAACAATACGATTTCCCCGGTCGACCGAGCTTCGACCTGTCTCTCAGCCCGCGGTTGGTCTACTACGGTCTGGGCGTTCTGATCCTGTTGTGGCTGCTGAGCGGAATCTACATCGTGCAGCCGGCCGAACAGGCGGTGGTATTGCGGTTCGGCAAATCCATGGGCGTGGAGGAGCCCGGCATCCACTACCATCTCCCGTGGCCGATCGAGTCCGTGGAAATCGAACGGGTGAGCGAGGTGAAGCGGGTGGAGATCGGGTTCCGGACCGTCGCAGTGGAGCCCGTGCCGCGCTATCAGTCCGTTGCCAGGGAGGCGTCCATGCTCACGGGCGACGAGAATATCGTGAACGTCGAACTGATCGTCCAGTACCGGATCAGCGACATTGAAGACTATGTGTTCAATGTCGCCGACCAGGTACACGCCGTCCGGAGCGTGGTGGAGGCGGCGCTTCGACAGGTGCTGGGGCGGTCCCCGATTGACGAGGCGCTCACCGAAGGGAAATTCAAGATCCAGAGTGAGATCGAGGAGCAGGTGAAGGACGTCTTTGCCCTCTACGAGATCGGTGTGCACGTGGAAAACGTAAAGTTGCAGACAGTGTCGGTGCCTCGCGAGGTGGACCACGCGTTCAAGGACGTCGCCAGCGCCCGCGAGGATCGGGAACGACTGCGCAACGAGGCCGAAGCCTATCGGAACGAAGTGATCCCGAAGGCGCGGGGCGAGGCTGAGAAAATGATCCGGGAGGCGGAGGCGTATACGGTCGAGCGGGTCAAGCGGTCCCAGGGTGACGCGGAGCGTTTTCTGGAGGTGCTGAAAGAGTACAGCAAGGCGAAAGACGTGACCGAGGTCAGGCTCTATCTGGAAACCATGGAAAAAATCCTGCCGGGCATACAGAAATACGTGGTGGAGTCCGACGGCAAGGGGAGCGGTTTTCTGAACATGCTGCAGTTGCAGCCCAGGGCCGCGAGAACCGCTCAACCCGCGACAGCAGGGGGGAACTGAAGATGAAATCGTTAGTCAAGGCAATTGTGGCGGTCGTGGTGGCGGGTCTCCTCATTGAGTCGGTCCTGTTTACGGTGGACGAGCGCGAACAGGTGGTGGTGACGAGGCTGGGGGAACCGAGGCGTACCATCCAGAGCCCGGGCCTGCACTGGAAAGTGCCGTTTGTGGAACGGCTTCACTCCTTCGACGACCGTTTGCTCTACAGCGACGCGGACCCGGCGCCGATTTACACGTCGGACAAGAAGAACCTGACCGTCGACAATTTCGCCAGGTGGCGCATTGTCGATCCGCTGAAGTTTCTGAAGTCCGTGCAGACGGTCCGGGGCGCCCAGTCGCGCCTGGACGATATCATCTACGCGGCGGTCCGGGAGGAACTGGGCCGGCGGACCCTGGACGAGATCGTCTCCGGGAATCGGAAAGCAATTATGGACAGGGTCACTGCGCGGTCGCGCCAGGACGCCGCGGAACTGGGCGTGGAGGTGGTGGACGTGCGCGTCAAACGCGCCGACCTGCCCGAGGAAAACAAGAAGAACGTGTTCGACCGGATGAGGGCGGAGCGCGCCCGGCAGGCCAAGGAGTATCGCGCCGAGGGCGAAGAAGCGGCCCTGAAGATCCGCGCGGAGACCGACCTGGAGGTCACTCGCATCAAGTCCGATGCGTTTCAGAAGTCGCAGCTGATCCGGGGCCAGGGCGACGCCGAGGCGCTGACCATCTACGCGCAGGCATTTCAGAAGAACCCGCGGTTCTACGAGTTCCAGCGCACGCTCGAGGCGTATGAAAAGACCCTCGGAGAGGGCACCACGGTCGTGCTGCCCCTGCGCACGGACTTCTTCAAGTATCTGGGTAACAGGAAACGGCGATGAACGCCCGGCGGTTCTGCCCGTTGATCTGGGCGGTCTGCCTGATCTGCCGGCCGGTTTCGGCCGCGGGCTGGGAACGACTCGAACGGGAAGGACTGACGCTCCGGTTTCAGGACATCGATCGCGAGCCGGCGCGGGTGCTGCTGGATGAACTGATTTCCGCCAGATCTGACGTCGCGCGGAAGCTGGGCGGCGGGCAGGACGTCCCGATCATCGTCTACGTAGCCGGTTCACAGGCGCTTTTTCAATCTGTTACCCGCGGGCTCATCCCCCACTGGGGCGCGGGTTGCGCCTTCCCCGCCGAACGGATCGCCGTGTTGCGCCTGTTGCCGGGTCAGCGCGGACAGGTCCTGAAAACCGCACGGCACGAGATTTCGCATATTCTGCTTCACCAGTTGGCTCGCTCCCGCGTGCCGCGCTGGTTCGACGAGGGCGTGGCCATGTGGGCCGCTCAGGAATGGCGGCTCCGGGAAAGCACCGAGCTCTCCTACGCGATTTTCTCCGGCGGACTGATTCCGCTGGGTGAAATCGATGGGGTGCTCGGTTTTTCTTCTTCAAAGGCGCACCTCGCCTATACCGAAAGCCTGCTGGCGGTCCTGTATCTGATCCATCTGGGCGGTCCCGGAACCGTGTCGCAGATCGTCGAGTCGCTAGGCGCGGGCGTCTCGTTCGACGTTGCGCTGTATCGGATCACCGGACTCACGCCAGGCAAATTCGAACGCGAATGGGCCGAATACGCCGAGGGCCGGTTCAGCGCGACGGCATTGTTGACATCGGCGGGGGCGCTGTGGTTCTATATGACACTGCTGCTGCTCGGCGTATTCGTTGCGGTCCGTGTCCGGAACCGGCGGATTATCGAACAATGGGATGAGGAATCTCCTGAGGACGCTTTGCCGCTGCGTCTCCGCCTCCGCGTGCGTCGCCCGGGAGACCGGTCGTGATCGTTGGCGTAACAGGGGGCATCGGCGCCGGCAAGAGCCGCGTTTGCGAGGTTTTCGCCTGTCACGGCGCGTATGTGATCGAGGCGGACGAGGTGGGGCGGGCGGCGGTGGAGGATCCGGCGGTATTGCGGTCGCTGACTGAGACCTTCGGCCCGGGTATCCTGGATGAAAACGGTGTACTGGTACGCAGGGAATTGGGCAGGCGCGCATTCGCGTCAACGGACGCGCGGGACCGGCTGAACGCCATCGTCTGGCCCACGCTCGCGGCGATGTTGAAGGACTGCGCCCGAAGCGCGCTCGCAGAACATCCCGAACGCCCCGTGGTGATCGATGCGGCCCTGATCCTGGAGTGGGGGGACCGCCGCGAGCTGTGCGACACACTGGTGGTTGTCACGGCGCCGGAGACGGTCCGGATCCGGCGAGCTATGGAGCGAAAGGGGTTGTCGGAGGCGGAGGTCCGGGAACGGATGGCGTGTCAACTGCCGGAATCCGTCAAGGTTGAGGCCGCGGACTTCGTGATCGAAAACGCGGGGTCGGCGGAGGAACTGGAAACGTGGGCCCGGGAGGTCTGGCGACAGATTGTCAGACCCTGACGAAAAAGACTTCAGAGAATTACGCGTACGATTTCCATTGAACCGCAAACTGCAAACTGCAAACGACATTCGTTCGTACGATTGAATGACCCCGATGGCGTCGCCCGTCGGGGTTTCTCCGTTTCGTGCAGCGGTGTTCAGAATGCCATGGCTTTAAGGAAACGATCGTATTGTAACGACCACATAAAGAAACGAACGTTTCATAATTACTTGACAAAGAAACGATCATTTCTTAATATGCCTACAAAGGAAAGGCGGTTAATCCTCTCATGCCACGTGTGACCGGCCAATATCGAAATGTCAGCACCCTCGGCGAGGAAGTTCGAGCGTTTGTACCTTTCCCGCTCCCGCCAGGCGATCCACCGCTGGCAATAGACGGTCGGACAATGGAACTCAATGACGCGGCGCATGCGGCCCTTGCTCGTCTACGGATCGCGGGCGTGATGGTGCCCAGCACCGAATGGTTTCTATTCGGATTCGTACGAAAGGAAGCGGTGATCACCTCCCGGATCGAAGGGACGCAGGCCACTATACGGGACGTCGTAACTTTTGAAGCCACCGGCCGAAGCGAACGCCCCGACGATGTTCGTGAGGTCTGCAACTACGTAGATGCACTTGAGCACGCCCGCGTACAGATCGCTGATCCGGATGGACTTCCTCTTAGTGTCCGCCTGCTTCGCGACACACACCGCCTGCTGATGCAGGGTGTTCGAGGGGAGGACAAAAAACCCGGCGAAGTCCGCCGGTCGCAGAACTGGATTGGCGGCACCCGGCCCGGTTACGCCCACTTCGTCCCGCCGCCCCCTGAAGAGGTCCCTGACACTCTGTCGGCGCTGGAACTATGGTTGCACGTCGACCGCGATCTGCCGCCGCTTGTGCGGGCTGGACTTGCGCACGCGCAATTTGAGACGATTCATCCGTTTCTCGATGGCAACGGACGTATCGGACGACTCCTGATCGCGCTATTGATTGAGCATTGGGGGCTCCTCGATCGACCGCTCCTGTACCTGAGCATCGCATTCAGACGAAATCAACAGGAATACTACGGGCGGCTGACGGCTGTTCGCACCGGAGGTGATTGGGAAGGCTGGATACGTTTTTTTCTGGAGTGCGTGCGTGACGCGGCCGAAGACGGTGTTCGTGTCGCAGAGGCACTTCATTCCGTCGTGGCACGGGACCGCCGCCGGCTTCTCGCCAGTGAGCAGGCAACCGTCGCCGCAATTCGGTTGCTGGACTTACTTCCGTCCAATCCGGTTGTCGACGTCCGGAATGTGGGCGAGTTGCTGGGAATGACGCCGCCAACGGCCCGCAAGGCCATTGAATTACTTGAAAGCCTCGCCGTGCTTGTTGAATTCACAGGCAGGCTGCGCGGCCGGTTCTATGCGTACCACGAATACCTGGACATCCTTACCGGCGACGACCTCTGACCGGTTGGTTCGCCCGCCGTGTTGATCGAGGCAGGGCGCCAGCGTGCCGGCGGCGCTGAACTCGGAGTTCGCAAAGCATTCGAGCAAAATGAAGCATGTCGCTGGCTCGGCTGCGTCAGTATTCGACGGGCGGCAGTCAAAGCGATAAGTACTGCAATGAGAAATTTTCCTTACTTTATTGTAAAAAGAAATGAATTGTCGTATATTTTAAGGAAATGGGAGGTGCCGTCATGTATGAATCTTCGATCACCAGCAAGGGACAGACCACAATTCCGAAATACGTGCGGGAGGCGCTCGGCGTTCAGGCGGGGGACAGGGTTCGTTACGTCATTACCGACGGCGACGTTCGACTTCTGCCCCTGCGGCCCATCAGCCGGCTATTCGGCTTGCTTCAGCGCCCTGGCTCTGTCGTGACCATCGAGGATATGGAACGGGCCGTATCCGACGGAGCAGCAGGCGAATGATCGGCCTGGATACCAATGTACTTGTTCGCTATCTGGTGCGCGATGACGAGCAGCAGGCCGAGGCCGCCCGTGTGCTGCTGGAGTCACTGACACCGGAGCGTCCGGGTTTCGTCTGCCGCGAGGTAATCGTCGAGCTTGTCTGGGTGCTCGAACGGGCATACGGGTTTACGCCGGTCCAGGTTTCGAAGGTGTTGCTGGAACTTGCAGCTACGGAGAGCCTTGTCATTGAAGAGGCCGGCGACGTGGCGCGGGCGGCGGTCCGATACCGGGTTTCCGGCGGCGGGTTCTCGGATCTGGTGATCCTGGCGGCTGCCGAACGATCCGCAGCGCATCCGCTCTACACCTTCGACAAAAAGGCGGCGCGGGTCGACGGCGTGTCGCTGCTTTCGATCTCATAATCAAACTCCACGACAATCCACTTGACACGCGTACCGGTACACGATACATTCTTTGAGGTGTAACGTTCTCCATCAACGCGGCGCCCGAAGTCCGAGAACACGCATATTCGGGATAATCCTCGCCCGGAGATGCCCTGCAGAAAGCCTCCCTCTGACGAAACCTTTCGAAGTCACTCCCCCGGCCCGACCTTTCGGGATTGTAACTTTCTGTGAATCAGTCGATTGACGAATTGACTCGACTTTAGCGGAAGACCGCCGGGTACGACTTCGAGCTGTATGACCACAACCAGCGCGGGGTAGATGTCATGGCTATGGAGAAACCGCCCCATCCCGGTCACAGTATTGTCGAGAACTGGCTCGATCCGCTCCGCCTCAACGTCACCGACGCCGCGAGGGTATTGGGCGTGGCCCGTCACACGTTGTCCAGGGTGCTCAACGGACACGCGGCTGTTTCGCCCGAAATGGCGATTCGACTGGAGAAGGCCGGTTGGTCCAATGCAGAGTACTGGTTGCGCCGGCAGACGGCCTACGATCTTCTGCAGGCACGCGAGCACGAAGACCGCATTCAGGTTGAGCGCTATCGGCCTCAGCCCCCGTTGCGGGAAGGACATGGTGTTTACAGGAATACCAATATCGCGGTGTTTCTGGGCGCCGGCACGTCGGAAGCGGCGGGCTTCCCCTCGATTCAGGACCTCACCGACGTGGTTGTTTCCGGGCGGGGCGTTACGCGGCACGGCGACGGGTGTTTCTACATCAGCGGTGAAGAGGTACCGAAAACCGCGGAAGTAGGGTTGCCCCTGAGCATGGTGAAGCTGCTTCATAAGGAGGCTGAGACCTATCTGTCCACACGCGTCAACCGGACGGCCAATTACGAGGATATATACTTCCTCGCGCGGCAGGCACTGGATGATGAGTTGGGCGAAACGGAGAATCCGGCGATTCGCCTGTTTGTGGACAGGCTGAAGGCCAACTGGCTGTCACTTTCCAATAAAGGAATGGTAAGAGGCGAAGCCGAGGCATTTTCACGCGAAACGGGTGCTCCGGACGACCTGGGAGGCCTACTGTGGGAAACGTGCAACTACATAACGGACGTGGTGAGGCGAAGCCTTCTGCTCAACCGGCCCGAACCGGACCGCATCCGCCAGTTGAGTACCGTTGAACACGTATGCAAGGCCTTCAACGTAACCTGTTTATCGACGCTTTGTCACGATACCCACGTCGAGGCCATTCTGAGAGACCGGAACGTTGCGCTCGTTGATGGATTTACGGGCGGCATGGATGGGATATCACCCTGGAACGGCGATCTCATATCCGAGGAGAAGATTCCATTCCTGAAGTTGCGTGGTTCCGTTGACTGGTACCGCTACCGGGACGGGAAAGTCAGACGCGTCCCGCCGGATCTGTATCCCCAGCGCATCGAGGTTGACGGCGCATTTCTGTACGCGGAAGATGTCCCGAGGATGCTGCTGTTCGGCCCTTTCAACAAGCTCTCGGACTATGGCACAGGGATATTTCGTGATCTCCGGCATTGCTTCCGATCGACCATCGGCAATGCGAACACAATGGTTGTTTGCGGATACGACTTTGGCGACAGGGGCGTCAACAACGAGCTGTTGGATTGGTATGCCGCAAGCGAGGGGCGCCGGTTCGTGATCGTTCACCCGGAGCCCGACCATCTCGCCGCATACGTACACGCGACCCTCCGGATACATTGGGAAACCTGGCAGAAGGCCGGCGCGGTCTCAATCATCGAAAAGGCGTTCGAAGATATCGAAGCCCCCGAGTTCGTGGAAGCCATCGCACAACATGCGAGTCATTGAACGGCCGACGGGGTCACCTGATTCTATAGATCGCCGAACGGCACAGCGGTAACTGCCGGTCCGAGCGGCAGGCGGATGTCTCCCGGATGTATGACGAGTCCGAGCCCGGTCCTTTCTTTCAAATCATCCTGAAATGTCCTGATGGAGGCGGCCATTGCCGGGCGGGGTGTGGCGGACAGCTTTACTTCGATGGGGACGAGTCCTGCGCCCGCTTCAACCACGAAATCAACTTCGGTTCCCGCCTGTGTTCGCCAGAAATACACCCGTGGGTCTATTCCGCGGTGGGTCAACGTCCGTATGATTTCTGACAATACCGCTGTTTCCATGATCGCGCCGCCCATGGGGCCGGATGCCGCATGGTTCGGGTCTTTCAGGCCGACCAGGTGACATAGGGTCCCAACGTCGCTGAAATAGACTTTCGGTGACTTGACCAGCCGTTTCCCTATGTTGGCGTAGAACGGACGAAGGACGATGACCTGGTACGTGGCCTCGAGTATGGACAGCCAGGCTTTGATCGTATTGATGGCAACCCCGAGGTCGCGCGCGACATTGGACAAATTCAGGAGCTGGGTGCTTCGTGCCGCCAGCACGCGCAGGAAATTCTGATACTGAGTCAGGTCGCCGACCTGTCGCAGCGCCCGCACGTCCCGTTCGAGATAGGTCTGAATATAGCTTGAATGCCAAAGAGAGACATCCCGGTCGGGTTGGGTCGCGAGTTCCGGATAACCGCCGCGAAGGAACTCCTGCCACAACGCACCGAAGCCGGAACACGGACTCGCGGATGACTGGCTTTCGGGCTCCCAGGCGAGGGGAGTGTGAGGACGTCCATCGATTTCACGCCTCGACAGTGGCAGCAGGCGAAGAATGGCGGCGCGGCCCGCCAACGACTCGGAGACATTCTGTACGAGCAGTAGATTCTGGGAGCCGGTTAACAGGTATTGACCGGCTCTGCTCCGGTCTGCGTCGATCTTCTCCTTGACATAGAAGAGCAGATCGGGTGCGTATTGCACCTCGTCGAAGATCACCGGCGCGGGATACAGTTCCAGGAATCCTCGCGGGTCTTCGGTAGCAGCCGCACGAACATCCGGCGGCTCAACGGATACGTAGCGAAACTGCTCGCCAAACAGATGTTTAAGTAGTGTTGTCTTGCCGGACTGGCGTGGACCGGTCAGGATGACGGCCGGGAACTCGCCGGCCGCTTTTATGAGGACAGGTTCCAGAGAGCGTTTGATGTAATGTTGGGCCATTGATGGAAAATATGCATTTTGAATGCAAAATGTCAACCGAAATCTCGTGTATTGGCACTGCGCGTTGTGGGTTGAACGACGGCCTCGTGTACATGGTCAAGATTGAATCAGCAGCATCTAGACTGTCGATCGAAATGAGCATTCCACGCATCATTATGGGGTCGTCCAATAGGGCTCTTGCACACGCGTTCAGACAATTTGGCGAACACTCTATCGGATCTTTCTACTTGACAAAATGCCACGAAATTGTGGAGATTTCCAAAGGCGGGTTGCTGCGGATGCGGGACAATCGGCAAGATCGATTGTGACACCGCCAGTGGAGGTGTGGAAGATGGGATACGAGATGGAAACAAAAACGGTACGTATGCGGGAGAAATAACGTTCAGATTCGCATACCACGATGAAACAGCTACTCGGTTCACGGATTGGCAATATACGGGGGTAACGGAAGATGGATGGTGTCTTCATCTATTGGGATAATTCTAACATCTTCATTGGCGCTCAGGACGTTGCTGTTGAAAGGGAGGGCGAATCCGCCCGATCACGGGTACGAATCCATTTCCCGAATATGTTAAAGTTGGCGCACGCCGGGCGAACTGTCAGGCGGGCTGTTGCCGCCGGTTCGGTCCCTCCGGAACTGAGAAGCGTCTGGAATCGACTGGAAAACAGCGGTGTGGAGGTGAGGCTGCTGGAACGAGGTACGTTGTACGGACGCGAACAGGGAGTCGACCAGATCTTGCAGACAGAAATGTTGCGGGATGGTTTCGACAACAATGGAGACCCGGGCACGGTCGTCATGTTGACCGGCGATGGCGCAGGATTCTTGGATGGGGTTGGATTTCACGCCGATCTGTCTCGGATGCAAAAGCGGGGATGGCGTATTGAGGTCGTATCGTGGAAGTACAGCTGCAATCGAAGGATGAGGGAATGGGCAGAACAATACGGCGTATTTGTGGCGTTGGATGATTTCTATGACAGCATCACGTTTCTGGAACATCCGAGACTGGGCGACCCAATTGGAGAACCTCGACTTTCCGTTACCATTGATTTGAGCAAGAGACAGTCGGCTGATTGAGTTACCCGCGCCGCTGGTATTGAATACAACCATTACCGCATGGCGGCGAGGGACTGCTTGGCATTCCTCTACGCAGCGCCGTACCGTTTCATACCGGGACGTCGGGCATTCAGTCCGCCCGGGCAACAATAAAGGCCCCACGTACCAGGGGGCCTTGTTGTTTTTCCGGGTTCACTCCTTCATTCATTCTTCGCC
Source organism: uncultured bacterium (assembly GCA_964551635.1). Taxonomy (GTDB): domain Bacteria; phylum Latescibacterota; class UBA2968; order UBA2968; genus JAAXHE01. The sequence continues at coordinate 16,224 of CAZKDZ010000114.1, forward strand.
CGACTTCGCTTTCCCGCTCCATTCCTTCGCGAGCCGGCGGGCTTCCGCGATCTGGGCGGGCGTCATCGAATTTTCCAGGTTATCGCGCACAGCGCTGCCCAGGCTGTCTCCGGCAGCAGCGGCCAGACTGAAATGTGCGTGGGCTGTGATGTCGTCCCGCTCCACACCCAGCCCCATGGCGTACATCATCCCAAGCTGTGATCGGGCACGTACAAAGCCCTGATCGAGCGCGCGGCGGAACCACTTGAACGCCGTGGCGTAGTCACGGGGCACGCCCCGTGCGTTGGCGTACATAATTCCCAGGAGATATTGCGCGCCGGCGTGGTTCTGGCCCGCCGCGGAGCGATACAATGCAATCGCTTTGGCGAGGTCTCTCTGCACGCCCCGGCCGCGGGAATAAGCCGTCCCCAGCTTGAACCGGGCGTCGGCGTGTCCCTGATCGGCGGCGGCACGGTACCATTTGACTGCCTCCGCGTTGTCCCT
>CAZKDZ010000115.1:0-7029 GCA_964551635.1 uncultured bacterium
CACCGACAGCGCAGACGTCCCCAAGGTGGGCTACGCCCGCGAATTCGCCGCGGAACTCCAGATGCCTGACGGAAGCACGGTCCCGGCTGACTTCATCGTTGGTTCGGGCTTTTACGGGCGCGAGGCCGACGAAGTCGCGACGGGTCCCAGCACGATCGTGGAGGCCGCGGTGCTGGGTGACGCGGTGGAGGGGCTGGACGTAGCGTTTTCCCGCGCCATCGCGGGGCGTCAATCAGACTATGCGTGGAGCGCCGTTACAGATGCTGCCGGCCTGCTGTCGCTGACCATCTCCAGCGCGGATGGGGTGAGCGGCTACTACCGGGCCCGGGCCACTAATGCGGACGGCGAGGTCGTGGGCCGGTGGAGTAGCATTCCGTTGAATGAAGGCAGCCGCCAGTCCCTGGAACTGACGCTGGGCGGCGGTGCGAGGGTCGTACGGGTCGCGCCGCTGGCCGCGGCGGAGGCAGTCGCTGCCGCCAAGCCGGCGTTCGCGGCAGAGGCCGTGCCGGAAGCCAGCGGTCTTTCGCCCAATTCGCCCAACCCGTTCAACAGCGCAACGCTGATCACCTACCATCTGGCCGGTGCGGGTCCCGTGAAGCTGGTGATCTACAATGTTCTGGGCCAGCCCGTGCGGCCGGCAGCTACCAGGTCAGGTGGGACGCGCGCGACGACGGAGGCGCACTGTTGTCAACAGGTGTCTATATTGCGCGCCTGAGTTATCCCGGCGGTGTGCAGACACAGCGCCTGTTGTACCTCAAGTAGCGCCATACTGTCAGCCGGGAAGTCAGATCCTGAGAACCCGTCCGGAAACACCTGACGAGCTTCAATCACGAGGCTTGCGGGGTTTTCAGACGGGTTTTTTTTTCGAGGGACTGCGAGTAGTTCCATCTGGCACAAAATCACCATCCGAAGCCGGGGGATGTCATTCCTGATGACGTTGCCGACAATGTCAGGCTGGGAATGAACGTGCCGCTTTCCAAAAAACCCTTGAGGTAGGTCCGGAAATGGCACATATTTTAGCAGCAATGTGAGTATTCGCCATCGGTGTCTGAGAGGGTGTTCCAGGTGTGCTGTTTCAGTATGGCAACCGATCGAATATGTGGTGTTTTGTCGGGTACGTTTAACAACTGGTTCGATGTTGGTATTTCCAGACCCGGATTTGGGTCCTTGAAAATAGGATGTCTTCACAAGATAACGGTGCGAGGTTGTCGCGATTCATAGCATTGGGTTGTTCCGGGACCAACCAAAGGAGGAACGCGATGGCACAAAATGCCGAGGAATTGGTTCCCGCTGTTGAGCGTGCGGTATTTCACAGCGAAGAGGGCTTTGTGAGTGGCACACCCATTTTTGTGGGTACCCGCGTGCCGCTGAAGAACCTGTTTGATTACCTGGCAGGTGGACATGATCTGAATGAGTTTCTACATGACTTTCCGGGTGTAAGCCGCGAACAGGCAATAAGGACTATTGATATTGCGAGGGAAGTTCTGGAGAATATCGCATATGAAACTGCTGCTCGATGAGTCCGTACCAATGCAGCTCAGGAGTTTGTTCGTTGGACACGAAGTTTCGACCGTCAGGACAATGGGATGGAGCGGCAAGAGTAACGGTGAACTCCTGAAATTCGCCCGACAGGAATTCGACGCTTTCATCACGCTCGATCAGAATCTGGAACATCAACAGAACATAACCAATCGTGATATTCCAATTATCGTACTCAATGCAAAAAGGAGTCGGAAAGATTACCTCGAACCCCTGATTCCCAGATGCTTGAAGCCTTGCCGAAACTGAGACGCGGTCAGGTCGTTCACTTCAAGGCCACCTGACAGGTCAACAATACAAGCTTTCAATTGATGTTTCGGGTGTCTCCGGCACGGATTGGGACTGCAGGACAGAAAAACACACGATTGGCCTCCTGGAGCTATTCGCTTCCGGACGACGTGTTTTTATGACCGGATGTACTGGACCGTTTGTGCAATCTGTCGGGGGGTGTCGCGACTTGACAAAACCATCAGATGCCCATTTTTCCTTGTTAGCGTCATCTTCAGGTTTCACGCCGTATTGACGGCAGCCGCAGGGGGCTGCCGTTTCCTTATTTTGTGCCTCGTCGCAATCCGGAGTGCAAGTTTCCTGCGAGTAACGGCGGCATTTGAGGAGTTTCCAATGCGCGAACCCGTGGTCTTGCTTCGTGAAGGACCGGTGAAATTCCGCGTATTCCGGGGAAGCCCCGTTGAGACGGGCAGGGCTCACGGTTCCCTGGATCCGGAATTCCTCCGCTCGAGGCTGGACGAATGGCTGACGTGGCCTCACGACTTCGACCACCCGTACTTCCGGAAGAACATGGCGTTTATGCGGCGTGAGTTTCCGGACTTCATGGAACGGATGGAGGCCGATGGATCGGCGGCGGGTATTGAAAACTTCGATCACACGTACTACCTGCACATCGTCAATACGGGGCGCGGGGAAGACGCGTGTTCCGCACTTGGAATCCTTTTGAGCGAGGACGGGCCTGCCCTGCTGCGGACGTACGATCCCTCCGATGCCGCCGGGACGGAGTACTTCCTCAGGGATCGCTTCGTGGCCGCGTTTCCCGATTGCCGCCCGCACGGATACGTGGGCATGGGCGGACATCACTTCTGCGTGGTCCATACATCGGTCAACGACGCCGGTCTGTTGACGGGCTGGGCGTCGGGGGCGCCGAAATACAATTGGCCCGACAATCCGGAACACGTCAATCTGTTTCAGATCACAGGACTGGTGCCCCAGCATTGCAGAGATTGCGAGGACGTCAGGCGGTTTCTCTCTGAATACCGGGTCTCCGGCCTGAAGGGACTGACCGGCACGGCCGTGGACGCACGGGGAAACCTCCTCGGTTTCGAACTGGAGTCGGAAAACATCGCTTTTCGCGAACCCGAAGACGGATTGGTCCTCGAGGTGAATCACTGGCAGCATCCGGATCTTCATGACCCGGCGCGGGAGAGCCAACCGGAGTTCTGGGCGAGCCCCTACTTTTACAATTCCCAGAACCGCGTGCAGTATCTGCAATACCACAGGGATGCGTTTACGCGGATGTCCACGCTCGAAGAGCTGATCGACTTTGCGTTCGACGTGCACGCCCCCGGTCGCATCCTGCAGATGCCGGAGGCCAATATTGCGAACTGGATGACCTCGCATGCGATCTTCATGACCGCCGCGGATCGGAGAATGAGGGTACATCCGTTCCCGCTCAACAAAGACAGATACACCGAAGTCGCCTACCCTGGATGAACGGCGCCTCGCATAAGCGGGTTTCTTTCCGCTCGGTGGGGGCGGACCTGCCCCCGTCCTCAAGGAGAGTGTCCCGGGGGAGAGAACCAGCGACCTGGGTATACGATACGGAGGGAAGCAGTGAAGTCAAATAGGACAGACGAAGGCAGCGGCGGCGGGATTTCGGGCGTCGAGATGAACCAGACATGGGACGTGGGTCGGCTCGTCGATCTCACCTGCGATTATTTCGACGGGATGCCCGTGGATATGACAGGTACGCTGCCGTCGTTCAGGATGCGCGAACTGGATGAGGAAATGGAGGCCCTGTGCAGGGGCCGTGAGTACCGAAGTTACACGCAGGAGGTCCGGTTGTGCGTGCAGGCCGGCAACTATCTGGAAACGGGAGCGCACCTCTACCCCGAGATGGAGTCGATTGCCGACGTCGGCCTGGAACGGCTATTCGTATCCGCGGTGGTGATGCATATTCCCAGGGGAAAGGACGAAAAGGTGACCGCCGCCGACCTGGATCGTACTCTTGGGGACCTTGGAGAAACGGTCCATCCGGGGGACGCGATCCTGGTCGCCACCGGATACGATCGGTTTGGCAGCAGCGATATTCGCTGCGAGCTGACGCCGCATTTCAGCTACGACGCGATCGACTGGGCGGTGAACCGGAAGCCTTCGATCCTGGCGTCGGATATGGCCAGTTGGCACGATGGAGAGGAAGAACCGAGTTTCTGGCCGATGCTGATGCGGTCCGGCGTTCTGGTGATCGGTTCGCTGATGAACGTGGCGGAGATCACCGTTCCCCGTATCCGGCTGATCGCCCTGCCGATGAAGATCAGAGGCGCGTGCGCGGCGCCCTGCAGGCTGATCGCCGTCCTTCCATCGCACAGAACTGAAACCGGCTGATTGGCCGGAAAACGGAAAGGCGCGCGCGGGAGAACGCGAGCCCACACACGAGGAGGATGTCATGAAGATTGAAAGAATCACCGCCCATCGGCTTCGGGAATGCGAAATCAGCATGGAAAAGTGGTCGCATTTTACGAAGTGGAAAGCGAGCGAGGACTGGATTGAAGACGAGGTCTTCGGCAGGAAGTGGATCTCTCCCACGTGCGTGTGCTACAACCCGACCGACGGCCTTGTCTACGTGGGGCTGACCGCGCTGGACAGGGACATATTCTACTCTTTCGACCCCGCAACGGATACGTGGACGTCGCTGAACTATCCCGGGGATCGGGACCGGTACGGAAGCAAGATCCACCAGGGCCTGGAGGTGGACGACGAGGGACGGGTGTACGCGGGCGTCGCGACGCTGGGCGACGCCGATATCTGGCCGAAGGCTGCGGGCGGTCCGATCTTTCGATACGACCCCCGGACCGGGGAGTACGAATTTCTGTGCATCCCGATCGAGCACGACTACGTTCAGGGATTTGTCATGGACCGCCGGCGGGGCATTATCTACGGCGATACGTTTCCCGGACGGAAGATGTTCCGGTACGATATCGGAAGTGACAGCGCGCGTGAGCTGACCATGCTGGGTGACGTCTCCACCGAGCATCTCGCGCTTGACGCGGACGGCGGCGCCTGGCACACGTACGAACTGATGCAATGGGCCGGGCGCTATCCGCTGTTGCGGTACGATCCCGACCGGGACGAAATCGATTTCACGAACGTGGACCTGCCCGACGTTTCGCCGGGAATTAAGGGGTCGAATCAGATGGATTCGTCGTTACTGACGGAGGACGGGACGATGTACATCGGCACGACCGCCGGGGCGCTCGTACAGGTGGATCACCGGGGTCCCGGGGTGAATGCGACGTATCTCGGCAAGCCCTATGTCGCGCCGCGCATGAAGGGACTGATCGAGGGCCCCGACGGGCTGATCTACGGGGTGAGCGGGGGAGACTACGATACGCATTTCTTCACGTATGACCGCGAGACGGGGCTGTTCAATAACCTAGGACCGATTCAGGATACGCAGGACGGGACCCGATGCTGGCTGGCGCACCATATGTGCATGGTGGACGCGAAGACGTTCATCGTGGCCGAATCGGACAACCACTTCCGCGCGAGCTTCCTGTTCAAGGTGGAGCTGGCTTAGCCGCGGATCAATCAGGAACGCCTACCCGCTACCGGGTCGAATCCACAGTACAATGACCCGGTCACGGAGAATCGGATGGCACTGATTGCAATTGGCGGATTTCCTGGCGCCGGGAAGACAACGATCTGCCGGAGGCTGTGCAATGATTTCAATCTGCCCTGCCTGAGTTCGGATACCATCGGTCGAACGATCGAAGGGTCGCAGGGAATCGGAGAAGGGCGGATTGACGTGTATCGGGTGGCGTACGATGTGCTGTTCCGCCTCTGCGAGGAGTTCGTACAGGCTTCCGCCACCGTTATTCTTGACCTGACCCTGGGATGGGACTTCCAGTGGCGGAAACTGGACGGCATCCTCAAACGGCATCCGCAGACACTATTCCTGCCTGTCGTTCTCCAATGCCCGCACGAGTTGTGTATGGAGCGGCTGGAGGCGCGGCACAGGGCGATGCCGGAGGTCTACGCCGCTTCGTCATACTTCAGGAATGAGCCGAAGGTCCGCGATATCTGGAAAACCCTTCAGAGATTAAATCGTCCGGAGGTGCATTTCGTCGATGCCGGCGGAGACGAGGATCACGTGTATGCGCAGGTGAAACTGCACGTTACAGATCGAATAGGGAATTCAAAAAATGAATTGAGCATTCCATGCCTGGCGCGACTGAAACGTGCCGGGCAATCCGTGAAATCACCCTGATCCGTGGGCGGACAACAAGCGATTTCATAACTCACGAGAGGAATTTCAGAATGCGCGAGAGGATCGGGTCCTGGCTGAACAACGTAAATGCATGGATCGACGGCCATGTCCCTGCGTTCGTTGGAGACATCCTTCCACCGATACTGGTGTTGATCGCGATTATAGTTCTGCACAGGATAACCAGGCGCGTTGTTTTCCGCGCCATGCAGCACGAGAAGCGCGAGGATGCGGAGATACGCCAGGTTCAATCGATGCTGAAGTACTCTTTTATGCTTCTTGGCGTGATCTTCGTGATCGTCAGCTTCTCGGGTTCACTGGCCGCCATGGGGATGAGCGCGGCTTTCATCAGTATGGTTCTCGGATGGTCCCTGCAGCGCCCCGTCACGGGCATTGCCGCGTGGATCATGGTGATGATCAAACGACCGTTCGAAATCGGGGACCGGATCATCATCCAGGGCGTCAGAGGCGACGTGCTGGACATCAGTCCGACGCACATTCTGCTGGGGGAGGTGGGCGGAACCATCGGGGGGGAGGAATCATCCAACCGGGGCATTCTGATACCCAACGCGGTACTCTTCGATCAGATGGTCATCAACTACGCCGTTTCGGAGGAGGCCAAACACATTCTGGATGAAGTTCCCGTGCGGATCTCCTACGACTCGGACTACCGGCTGGCCGAACAGACCCTCATCGACTGCGCCGCCGAAGTGACCCGGGACATCATCGAAGAAACCGGGCAGTTGCCGTTCACCCGCGCGGAGTTTTTCGATTCCGGCGTATTCATGCGCCTGCGATACAAGTCGATAGCGGTCGAGCGACAACGGATTTCAAGCGAGATCGTCGGGAAAATCGTCGAGGCCTTCAGTCAGAGCGATCAGCTGGGATTCGCCTATCCCCGCGCCTCCATCGAATACCGCTCTGGCGGGGACCGGTCGCTGCCCCCGATGTTCAAAGTCGTGGATCTGCCAAAGGAGAAAGGGACGGGGCAGGGC
>CAZKDZ010000116.1:0-3298 GCA_964551635.1 uncultured bacterium
AAGTGGGGTTGCCCGCCTCGTCGCCTAACTTGCGTCGTAGGGACTTTATTGCCGAGCGCAGCGGCCTCGTATCGACGGCGCCTTTCTTACGCCAGACGGTTTGCATCAGATGGCCGTGCGTCAATGTCGCGCCAGCGTTCGCCGAAAGTTCGACCAGCAGTCGATATTCGATAACGGTCAGCGCAACGTCGCGTCCTCCTATGGCAACCCGGCGGCTCGCGTAGTGAATGGTCAATTCGTCCAGAACAAAGGGCGGCCTGTGCACATTCTCAACGGCCACCATCGCCTTGCGCAGTGCCACACGGATTCTGGACACCAGTTCCGTGGGAGAAAAGGGCTTGACCACGTAGTCCACGGCGCCTGCTTCCAACGCCCGGTCAATTGCTTCTTCGTGGGCGTACGCCGAAAGGAATACGACGGGTACGTCCGAGTCTCTAAGGAATGTCTGCATCATCTCGATACCATCGGTCCCTGGAAGGACCAGATCGAGCAAGACCAGCCGGGGATGGTGTTTTTTCATAAGCCCTGGTATTTCATCAGGATCTCCCGTCGTCACCGGGGTGAAGCCGACTTTCTTGAGGGCTTCCCGTACTCTGCGCAACGTCTGCGGGTCGTCGTCCACGACCAGAATGGGCGTTCGACCGCGCTGTTTCCCTCGCTCAACGACCCAGGCCGATTCCGACGAGGCGTTGGGCGGATCTCCCGGGTCTTCAGCGACGGGTACGGTAAACGTGACACTGGTTCCCTGCCCCACGCCGTCGCTTTCAACCCACATCCTGCCGCCGTGGGCTTCTACGATCCCCTTGCAGATGGACAGGCCCCATCCCGATCCCTCATCCCCACCAGTTCCCTCCTCTCCGTCGTGCGTGGCGATTCTTCTGAAAATGTGCGTCAGCCGCTCCGGGGAAATTCCGCGTCCCTTGTCCTCCACGCGGAACGTCACGTACGCCCCGTCCTGCAGAGCCGTGATCCTCAGGGGTGAGTTTTCAGGTGAATGCCGATCCGCGTTCGATAGCAGGTTCGCCATTACCTGGTCGATACGCCTCCCGTCCGCGTTTACCGGCGGGAGCCCGGGCTCCAGCTCGATGAGAACGTTGTTTTTTCCGCCTCCGCTCAAAAACGTGTTGCGGGCACGGTCCACCAGAAGGGTAACCGGCATGGGTTCGGGACTGACCTGGAGAGTCCCCGTTCTGATGCGTGCAACGTCCAGCAAATCGTTTACCAATCCGCTCATTTGATCGGCCTGTTTATCGATGATGCGGAAAAACTGCATCATCTCGGACCTGCCCAGAGCGAGATTGTCGCCGAGTACCGTCGCTGCCGAGCCTTTGATGGCGGCCAGGGGCGCCCTCAGTTCGTGGCTTACGATGCCAAGGAAATCGGACCGCAGCCGTTCCAGTTCTTCCAGGTGCGTCATGTCCTGCACCGTCACGATAAGAGATGCCACGCTGCCGTCATCCGATCGGATGGGAGTCACGTTGAGCAAGGCCGTAATCCGGTCGCCGTCCGGACCTTCGATGATAATTTCCTCGGCCCGAAGCGTCTCCGGGCTGCCAAGCACCTTGGTCACGGACAGCTCTGCGGAAGAAAGCTCCCGCCCGTCCGCGCGTCGAACCTTGACAGTCTTGAGAATGTCCACAAGGGGACGATTCTGGATCCGAAGGACATGAAGGAGGCGCGCCGACTCCCGGTTGGATGAGATGACGTCGCCGGTTCTCGCGTTAAACACCGTGACACCCACCGGAGAGGCCTTGATCAACGCTTCAAGGTTCGCCCTCGCCCGCTCTTCTTCGCGGTGTTGTCGTGCGTTGGTAACCGCCAGCGCCGCATAGGAAGCGAACATCACGAGCGTCTCTTCGTCTCTGTGAGTAAACGTTCCGCCTCCTTCCTTCTCCAACAGAATGAAAATGCCGACTCGTTCTCCCAGGTAACGGATCGGCGCCGCCAGAAAGCTCGACGAAGGACTCACAGGCATTGGCGGGCGGAACTCAGGCAGACCCAGACAGCGGACGTGGCTGTTCAATTCCCGTAATCGCATAGGCGCCTCAATAGAACCAAGGTATTTGAAGAGGACCTCGTTCTCCGGCCCCTCCATCATTCGCTGGACCTGACCGTGCGACAGTCCGGACCCACTGCAGGTCCGTAACCGTCCACCGTCTTCAAAAAGCGTCACCATCCCGTACCTGGCGTCGGTCAATGACCGGGCACCATCCAAAACGCTGTGCAGGACCGCCGTAGTGTCAGGGTCTTCGTTGATTTGCAATAACGCCTTGACCATGCGATCCAGGCGCTCCTGCAGATGCGCTACCTTTCGTTCAAGGTCTCGTGCCGTATTCATCCAATTCTCCTGTGACTGGTGGCACGGCTTCCGACTCTCGTGTCGTCAGCGTACGGCTGTCGAGATCCGTCGTGTCCGCGCGACCTATTGACCGAGTTTCCCTTCCGTCAAAATTCACTTATAAATCACCGATACAGGGGAAAATTCCACAGCAGCATCACGATTTGAACTGTACATTTGTCCTCAGTAAAGACCCTGTCCCACAATGCGGGTACAAAATACCCAGTCATATGTGATGGATAGGTGAAAAAATATAGCAGTTCCGATTCCACATGTCAATTGGCCCGATACTGTTGGCGGAGCAATTCAGTCTGGGGCAGAATGTGCCAAATCCATTCAATCCCTCCACGGTAATCGGGTATCGGCTTTCCGAGGCCGGAATAGTCAGGCTCGCGATCTAAAATCCGCTCGGACAGGAGGTCGTGGTGCTGGTGAACGAATGGAAGGACGCGGGATCGTTCACGGCGAGGTGGGACGGGGTGAATGCGTTGGGCCGCCACGTGGCCAGCGGCATTTACGTGTATCGGATACAGGCGGGCGACTTCACAGCCTCCAGTCGAATGGTGTTGTTGAAGTAGCGTGGGACACGTCCTCAAAACTTGATCGTGTTCCCGACAGCGTTCGTCGCGGGCTTGCCGGAACAGGCGTCAACCGCTCGCTCCAGGATGCCGGCGTCGGCCGGCGCCCGCGGCACATTTTTCGGAATGAAACGCCGCTCACGTTCATTGCGGTGTACTTCGCTGCCGCCGATGTCGCAAAACGCGACATCGGCGGCGCAATCCGCAACGCGACCTGATTCGTACGAGTTCTATAATGAAACACTGCTGTCCAAGAACGGTGAGATTCTCAGAGAAGAGGTCCGAAAAAAGGCTTCAATAGGCGATTTTGTACGGGTTTGACCCGGATAATGCAAATCAGGTTGCCATGATGTGCGTGGATGCTGTCCAAGAGATCAGAGCC
>CAZKDZ010000117.1:0-6576 GCA_964551635.1 uncultured bacterium
GTACAACGCCGGGTACGAGTCGTTCTGGGCGATTTCCGTACAGGCCGTTTTGGTGACCGGTTTCCTCTGGTCGTCATTCCGTTCAGACCCATGCAGCATATGTACACCGCGGAAGATCAACTTGCGGCCCTGAGAAACGCCGGTCGCCACCTGACAGATGGTGGAATCCTGGCGTTCGACGTCTTCAATCCCCGCTTCGACAAGCTGCTTTCCGGTGACGGCGAAGAGCACCTGGAATTAGAATGGCCGGCGGAGGACGGGAACGGTCGGACCATCCGGCGGTATTTCGTGAAGGACGGTTACGACCCGGTCAATCTGGTTTTATCGGGCCGGTTTATCTTCCGACTCTGCGACGGCGACGAGGTTCTATCCGAGGAGACGGAGGACTTCAAGATGAGCATTTATACCTATCCTCATCTCAAAGCGCTTTTCTCCGCGGCAGGTCTTGGGATCGCGGGAGAATTCGGTTCCTTTGATCGGAAACCAATCGGGCCCGACATGCCCGAGATGATCTTCCTTCTGAAACGAGAGTAAGGAGGTTTTTCTAAAAACCAGGCACGAAGGTGTACAATCGACAGAATCTCTCACGGATACTCGATGCTGACGATGTGCGAAAGGAAAGAATGAAAACTGTCGTCCGAATCTCAGGGATTCTGATCACGCATGACGGCCTCATGCTCGTGAAATGCGAGGGTGTTGACGACTATCTCCTGCCCGGCGGAAAACTCGAGCCCGGCGAGTCGGACCTGGATGCGCTGCGGAGAGAACTTATGGAGGAGCTGGACATTACCCCGACGGATCCCGAATTCTTCGGCGAGTACGAGCGAATTGTCTGCCCGCCGGAAACCGAGGAGAGATACGCGGTTAGAGTTCGAGCTTATGTGGCAGGCTTTGAGGGAGAACCGATTCCGGACCAGGACGAGGTACTCGAGATTGCCTGGGCGACTATGGCCGATCTTGATTCAGGAAAATATCCCCTGAATCCCATCTTGCGGAATTACATAGTCCCTCAACTGAAGGAACAGAAGCGGCTTTGAATTCCTCCATCGCCAACGCAGTCGAACTCCATAAGCCATACAGCCGAAGGTCGGGAAACTCTCTTTAACCCACAGTACGTTGCTCCAGGATGGTCCAATGATGTAACTTCCCACAACAGCCGCTCAGAAAGGGGCGCAACATGCAAAGAGTTCAGGGATTCGGCGGGTTCTTCTTTCGGGCAAAGGACCCGGATCGACTCGCGAAATGGTATCACGATCATCTCGGCATCAACCCTGCTCCGACGAACATGGAAATGACGCCGTGGGTGAGCGAGTCCGGGGTCACGGTTTTCGCACCCTTCGATGATGACACCGACTATTTCGCAGCGGATAAGTCTTTCATGCTGAATTTCCGCGTGGCCGATCTGGACGAGATGATCACACAACTGAAGTCCGCCGATATAGAGGTAAGCCACGAAAGCGAGATGGAGGGCATCGGCCGCTTCGCCCGCATCCACGATCCCGAAGGAAATCCCATCGAGCTTTGGGAACCCGCGCCATGAGATGAAAGCCTACGCCGGTGGACGCGACGGTGCGTGGGTGAACCAGACCGTATATGTCAGAATTCATCACTTTCAAACGCTGGTCCCTCAGAGCCGGGCGCGAGGAGTCTGAACTCGTCAGGCTTGTCCGAGAGGAGATCATTCCACACTACGGGAAACTTCCTGGTTTTCTCCACCTGGGATTGTTGCATATTGCGGGTACCCGGTCCTACCTTGCTCTTCAACACTGGAAGAATCGCGACACCTGGCGTGCAACTGTCGAGTCCGACGACTACCACGCCTGGTATAACGCATATAAACCAATGCTCGAGCGCTGGGACGAGATAATGGTCTTTGAAGAAGAATGGGAAAGTGAAGACGTGCTAAACGTCGAAAGCAGTGTCTGACAGCGGTGCGTATAAGCGATGACCATACATCAATTCGGAAACGAAGTCCTGGATGTGCTTCGGAGGCATTTTGCACCCGGAGAGGTCAGCTTCTTCGGATCATTCGCCTTGGCGAAGGTCGATGAATACAGCGACGTGGACCTCGAGGTCAGCGTTCAGGTTGAGCTCACGCAGGGATTCTTCGATTCTCTTGAAGCGTGTCTCGAACGTCAATTTGGCTCATTCTCCATTCGCTTCGACCCTCAACAAAAACTGGACAGATTGGCGCAGAACCTGATTGTCAATCTTCATGAATATCCTTTGTTCTGGAGGATTGAACTCAATATCAAGTCGGACCGGGAGGCTTCTCAGAAATGCCCTTCGCCGTTTCCGGACTGGTCTGTCGCAACGTCCGCGTTCTGGAACGTCGTATGGGCGGTAAAACGTGCCAGGCGCGGCGAGGATAATGCAGGCAATTACATGATCAGCGCATGCGAGAAACTGGGTCGACCGGGGCTGGACTATTCCGTTGAGAATGTTGAGACGTTGCTATCAGATTTGTGTGAGTTTCCCGACGTCGACAGGGTTTTGCTGTCGAAACTCCGCAACGAAATCAATCGCTGAGGACCTGTAGATGCATTCTGTCTTGGAAGACCATTCGGACCCTGCCGTCACCACGGCGATTGAGCGGAACAACATCGATCTGTTCCTCTTCGCCGCTGGCATGGGCGGTAAGACGATATTGAGGGAGGGAGACTTCACCGGGGTCATCGGCAAGCCATGGTGGCCGAACTATCTGGTCGAACCGTGCTTCAGCGAAGAGACCCTCGAACGCCGAATCCACGAGATTCGAGAGGATGTCGAAAGGAGGAAGCTGCCGCCGCTCCTGAAGTTCGGTCCGATCGCAAAGCCGGAGAATCTGAGGACGTATCTCTTGAGCAGCGGGTTCGTGGCGATGGACCACAATCCGCCGGGCATGGCGATGCGACTGGATCGCTTCAATGGTGACCATCCCTTCCCGCTCGACCTCAGGATAGAACGCGTTGGTGATGACGCCGGACTGCGCGAATGGTTGTCCTTTTTCCCCTTGTTCGAGTTCGATATGTTCAAGGCTCTCCTGGAGTCGCCCAAAGTGCGACTCTATCTGGGGAGGATCGACGGCGAAGCGGTCGGGACGTCGATGATGTTTCTCTCATCGGGCGTTGCCGGACTGTACCAGGTGGAAGTTTCGCCGGAACATCGGAGGCGGGGAATCGGAACCGCGATGACGCTTGCGCCAATGGAGGACGCACGTCAACTCGGGTACCAGATTGCCGTCCTGCAGGCGTCGAAGATGGGTGAACCGGTCTACCGGAAGATCGGTTTCAAGTCGTACTTCAGGTACAACTATTGCCATCCAAGGGGATGCACGTTTGCGAGTTTCATGGCGGCGTGAGATCCATCCGGGAGAAAGCCAATAGGAGAGTTTTCGTTCGCCACGTGTAAACCTGTCAGCCAAAAGGGGGTAATTTCACGATGAAGATCATACTCAATGGCGTTTTTGTTGATGACCAGGACAAAGCGCTGAAGTTCTATACCGAGATACTCGGTTTCGAAAAGAAACATGACGTTCCGGTTGGGGAACACAGGTGGATCACGGTCGTTTCGCCCGACGACAAGGAAGGGACCGAGCTTCTGCTCGAGCCGAACGAGAATCCGGTCGCGAAGACATATCAGAAAGGGATATTCGAACAGGGCATTGCCGCGACCTGCTTCGGCGTGGACGACATTCGTGCAGAGCATGAGCGATTAAGCGCGCTCGGCGTGAGATTTACGATGGAGCCGACAGAGTGGGAGGACATCATCATGGCGGTTTTTGACGATACCTGCGGAAATCTCATTCAAATCATGCAGCAGTAGAAATAGTCGGACAAAAAGGCGCCGCCATGATGGCCGCGCCCTGGTTTGTTTCCGATTTTGGCGATAATGAAATTGCCGTTCTAATCAATCTTTCCATGTCTGCGAAGCACGGCGTCAACGTCATCCAGCCCCGTTCCCTTCCTGGTTCCTTCGAATTTCAATCCCGCGTTGAGCAGCATGTCGACCACGGCCGGATAGTCGGCGCCGGGCCTGGGCGCATTGATCGCGAAATGCAGGGCCGTGCCCAACGCGGTTCCACCAAACTCGTTCCGCAATTCGAGCGATGGACCGCGATCGAGGATCAGGGCCATGGTGTCGAGGTGTCCCTGGGAAGCGGCCCACATCAGGCCCGTCATCTCCCACGTGACCTGTCCGTCCACGTCGGCGCCCTTTGCCAGCAGGTATTCGGCGATCTCCGTCCGTCCGAGCCGGCAGGCATCTTCAAACGCGGCCGCCAGATCCGCCTCGGATACGCCGCGTTTTTCAACAAACTCCTTTGCCAGATCCAACCGGCCCAGTCCCGCGGCCATCGCGACCGTCTTCACCTCCGCCCCCAGCCGCGCCAGGGTGGCGGCCGATTCGGGGTACCCGAACTTTAACGCCAGCCGTACAGGCGCCCCGTCTCCCTTCACGCCATCCACTTTGGAACCCGCCGCCACGAATATCTCGATCAGTTCCGTCGCCACACCCGTATGATGCGGATGTACGCTGGTTACAAGCGCCAGCATGGGCGTGTCATCCGATTTTCCCATCCCGCACAGGGCGTCCACCTCGGCGCCGGCGTCCAGGAGAAGCCGCGCGATCTCCGGCGCGTTGGCGGGCGACCGCTGCCTGAAGTCTTCAATGCCGTTGGCGGCAAGATAATACACCAGGGTCGCCCGGTGAATGCGTGCCGAACGGGCGTGGGCCAAGGCCGGGTTTTCCCGCAAGAGCGACTGGAGTCTGGCGAGGTTTCCATCGACGACGGCGTCGGCCGCGACCTCGAATTCGGCCCCCTCGGGAGTCTGGCGCGTGTCATCGTCGCAGAAACTGGCGAATGCATTCCAACTCTCGAAGCTGTACGCTCCCGCAATCAGCGACTGGGCGCCGGCAAGCGTGAATCCTCGGCCATCCTCACCGGCATTCTCCAGCGACTCACTGACGCCCTTTTCGACCTCGCCGACGGCCCGTTCGTAGCTGCCCCGCACAAAGTCCGTCAAATCGGGTCCCGAAAGCCGGACGATCGACTCCAGCCATTCGCCGCACCTCTCACGAACAGCGTTTGAATCGTCCGATTCCGCGGCTTCGACGAGCTCCTCCGCGAGCCTTGTATAGTCTGCTAAATCGGGACGTGCAGGGAGTGGAAGGGTGTCCATAGGGAAATCCTGTCGTTAAAGAGTGGTAGAGGGTGAGAGGGGATAGGTACACTCCAGCCCCACCGCCCATCCCTTAGCGGTCAGCTATCAGCCATCAGCAGTCAATTAAAGGCGGGGAGAGGTAAGACGGAAGAGGGGAGAGATTACCTGCCTTGTGAGGATTCCTTTCGTGCCGGAGGCAAAAAGGGACAAAATATCGGGCAAGGATTTCTTCTACCTTCTTCCCTCTACCCTCTCACGGACCATTGGCGACCGGCCGGTCGCCCCTACGGTCTCAATGCCTCTGGGATCAAGCTATACAATCCTCGTCTCCGTTTCAAGTTCTATACCTCATGGCAATTCTCGCATCTCGAATTACGAAGAATAGTGGTTTCGAAGCGATTGTGTTATATTGATGGCTATGAAGCGAGAAGACTATTATCAATGGGCCGAACGCGCCGCGCGGTGGGGCGCCGAATACCTGTCGACCCTTGAAGACCGGCCCGTTCGCGCGCAGACCGCGCCGGGTGAGATCGCCGCGATGCTTCCTGAAGCGCCGCCTGAATCGCCGGAAGCCATGGAGACAATCTTCGCCGACTTCGAGCGCATCGTTCCCAACGGCATGACCCACTGGCAACACCCGCGCTTCTTCGCGTATTTCCCCGCCAGCGCCGCGCCGGTTTCAATGATCGCCGAGAATCTGACGGCGGTGATGGCGGCCCAGTGCATGCTCTGGCAGACCTCGCCCGCGGCCACGGAAATCGAGACGCGGATGGTGGATTGGATGCGCCACGCGCTCGGTCTTCCACAGGGGTTTCAGGGCGTTATCCAGGACACGGGGACGGCGGCCAATCTCTGCGCCGTTCTGACGATGAGGGAGCGAGCGCTCGGCTGGCGAGGGATCGATTCGGGAATGGCAGGGGAGAAGCCGCTACGGATCTACGCCTCGCCCGAGACCCACTCGTCTATCGACAAGGCGGTGCGAATCGCCGGGATCGGCCAGCAGAACCTCGTCAAAGTGCCCACGGAACGGTCCGGCGCGCTAAACCCGGATACGCTCCGTACCGCGATCGACGGTGACCTTGCGGCGGGATTTCTGCCCGCGGGTGTTGTCCTCTGTGTCGGCGGCACGTCTGTCGGCGCGGCGGACCGGTTGCGTCCGGCCATCGAAGTCGCGCGCGCGTTCGACCTCTACGTCCACGTGGATGCCGCGTGGGCCGGTTCGGCGATGATCTGCCCGGAGTTGCGAGGATTGTGGGAGGGTATCGAGAATGCCGATAGCATCGTCTTCAATCCCCACATGTGGCTCGGCGCGCAGTTCGACTGCTCGATCCAGTTTCTGGCGGACCCTGAGCCGCAGGTCCGCACCCTGGGAATCCGGCCGGAATACCTGGAGACACTCGGGCAGTCGGAGATTACCAATTACAGCGAGTGGACG
>CAZKDZ010000118.1:0-12236 GCA_964551635.1 uncultured bacterium
ATGAAACTGCACGTTGGCTTCCGGCGCGGTGAGCTGAAAGAACAGTTGCCACTGCCGCAGGATGCCCATCATCGGCGCTTCGTTGCCTCCGTGCCCGTTGAGAATCAGCACGTTATTGACGCCGTGGCGCACCAGGCTCTCAACGGCGTCGAACAGTACGGACAGCCAGCTCCCGGGTTTGGCGGTGACGGTTCCCTTATGGATCATATGATGTTCGGAGATACCGACGGCCTTCGGTACGTTCACGACAACATCGGGGTAGAGCCTTCTGGCTGCTTCGGTAGCCACGTACGTCGAGGCACGGATATCGTATTCCATGGCCAGGTGCTCGAGGTGCTGTTCATTGCTGCCGGTTGGGATGATGGCGGTCCCGAACCGACCGGCTTCCAGGGCTTCCCGGAATTCTCTGCGGGTGAACTTTGCCAGCGCGACTTCCTGGTTTGACATGCCGATTCTCCTTTTAGGAACTGGTACTCTGTCCGGACGATAGAATGTTTGAATCCGGACTCCGGGATCAAGTTCAAATCGCTGTCTTCAGACGGGCAAAGTGGATGGCGTCGTCCAGCACGATCAGGGCCATATACGTCGTCACATCGGTACGGGATTCGTCCAGACCTGCAAGAACCCCGCGGAACCAGGCGCGCCGCTTCTCGTTCCAGGGTTCAATCGTGCCAATATCACTATTGAATCTGCTGATCTCGGAATCGGATCTGCAGTGGTTTTCATTGAGCCATTCGAGGATCTCTTCGTCAGTTCTGCCCGCCCTGATGAGATCGGTAAAGTCGCCCATGGAGAACCCGAAAAACTCCGCGATCTTCTTGTCCAGCCCGGATTCTTCCGCGTACTTGTATTGACCCAGCAGCTGGTGGATTGCCGCCCTGCCCTTGTCGATCATCCGGGCAAGGCCGAAGAGACCGCCCACGGAAGCGTCGTAGGGGCTTCTGGGGGGATGGCGGGTCAGATCCACAACGCCGAAAGACACCTCGTCATCCACGTCGAGCAGGTCGAACCAGGTGGTGATATCGGTGCGGTTTGGCGCAGCGTTCTCAAGCGCCGCCTTGAAAATCGCGCATTCCTTGATGTCTTCCGGGCCTTTTCCGGCGATTCGATGGTTGAACTGCGATATCTCGCCTGAGTGCGCGCGGGTGTGTTCCCGGACCCAGTCCCCGAGTTCCAGGTCATTCGGATTCAGGTACGCGGCTTCCCTGAAGTCCTCCGCCGTAAAGCCGGCGAATTTGGTGATGGCCTGGTCGATCGGGCAGTTGTAAACGTACTCGCCGAGGGTCCCGGCCGTTTCCGCGCGGGCCTTGTCCGCCATCCGCGCCAGACCGAAGATCCCCCCGACGTCCCGGCGGTACGGGGACCGCGGCGCCCTTTGCGAGAGGTCCACGTCTCGGAAATTCGCCCAGTCGTCCAGTTCGATGGACTGGAAAACGGTGACGATGTCGGTTCTGCCTGGCGCGAATTTCTCGATGCGGTCCTTCAGCCGCTGTTTACCCGCCTCGTCGTCCGGCTCGCGCTGGAGATGATGCCGGTTGAAGGCGTGGATCTCCTCGTCCGTACGGTCCGAAACCTCCCGTATCCATCGCCCCAGGTCCGCGTCACCGTAGCGTCCGGCGGCATCGGCAAAGTCTTCGTGCGAGACGCCCAGAAAATCCAGCAGGATCTTGTCCAGGCCCGAATCGTCGCCGTACAGGAATTCTCCCAGCGTACGATTGTTGTATGCGCGGGCCTTGTCCGTCATCCGGGCGAGGTTGACGATTCCGGCGATGGAATCATTGGAAGGACGGCGCGGCGGTTGGCGGGTCAGATCCACATGACTTCCTTTCTCAGTTTACCATTCAATGCGATCTGCTCTTTCACATCCTGTATCAATCGATCTAGCGATTTCCTCAAGGTCGTCCTTGTCGATTGCACCAGCGAACCTCAACAGGTATTTCCCTGGAATTCCCGCCGATTGGACGCCTGCTGCCAATGAACGGGCAAACTCCTGCACACGTTTCTGTTGTGACATGTCCAACTTTTGAATCTCTTCAAGGATATCTCTTTCTATAGCTGATTCTGCCATGTCTTCGTTCCAGCTCCATATGACGGTGACCAGTCAAGTTTGGGATATTGAACGACATTCAACGTACAGCCGATTGGCCAAGCTCATGCTCGGATCGTGTACGACCTTATATTAACGACAGTCTTGAAGGACTTTCACGTCTTCGGCATCTGTCGACGTACTTGTGGACACTTCGTCACACCGTATGCGCAATGGCTTCTGCTTCGATCTCCGCTCGGTCTACTTCATAACCAGCCGACTTCACGTCTGCAATTGCCGACGAAATGGCGGATTCAAGCGATTTTCCCTCACGGCAGAAATCGACTGAGAAGACCCCGTCGCATACCCCGGGCGTTCCGTCGTCGCATCCGGCCTCGAACAATTCGTCTGCGAATTCTTCGGTCAATTCATATTGACCCTTTAGTATCAAGGCAAATTCGTACTTTGTCATTGGAAAAGCCCTTTCCAACCTACCACCTACATTACGTAATGCGGACACCTCTCAACTGACCGTCGGATTACTCTAGCATGGTCTTCAGGACTCCGTGGCGTTGAGTAAACGGCCCTGACGCAGCCGCGCCGATCCCGTAGCGGGCAGAACAGACGGCCCCATGTGTGGGCGCGTGGACCCGCTTTTCGGAACGTCCACCCGTGGCCCAGGGCGTATGCAATGGCCGCACGAATATATCTGTTGGGATGATCTGTCAATAGTACGCAAACCCCCATGCACTGTCAAGGAATCCGGAAAGTCGCGACCGGTCTGTGATCAGTGTGCAGGTTGCCGGCCCGGCGGACAATTCGGGAACGAGCAGTTCAACTTCCTTCAGATCGTGGCCGCAACCTCTACCCCCTGGCTCGGACTCAGAAGGAGTCCGCGTACACCGCGCTCGATCCTGGCGAAGGCGTCGTGGTTATGTATACTCTCGTAATTCCTGCTTGCGACGTAGAACCAGAGGATTCGGCGTTCGCGCATAAGGTCCAGGAGATCTGTACCGATGTCCCTGACCATGTCCTCGACGAATCGAGGATTTTCATAGGCACGCTCGGTCACCGCTTTCTCGTCGGGCCTCTTGAGGACCGGGTACAGTTCGCAAGAGGCGTTCTTCTCTGCAATCTCAATTAAATCCTCGAACCAGACAAATTCGTCGCCGGCCGGACGCACGTCGATTGTGATTTCAGACCGCTGGTTGTGGGCGCCGTAGCTGCTGATCTCATTGCTGCAGGGACACAGAGTCGTAACGTTCACCCTGACGCCTACATTCTTGTCGGTAGCGCCCGAAGTTGACGACATGCTGCGGAAGACACAGTTGAAGTCGATCAGACCCTGCTCCCTGGTTACAGGAGCACTGCGAGACAGGAATATGGGAAACTCCATATCTACGAATGCTTCTTCGGCCTCGAGCAGATCGAGAAGTTCCTCCAGCACCAAATGCACCGTGTCGGGTCTGAACTGATGATTGCGCTCGTTAAGGGCGATCATGAACCTGGACATGTGGGTGCCCTTGAGGTAATGCGGCAGACTCACGGTCATGGACAGATTCGCAACCGTATTGAACTCCCCTCCCGCTCGAAGGGGAAGGGTAAGAGGATACCGCACGTTTGAGACGCCTACCTGATCGATGTCGATTCCGCGCCGGTCCTCATGGCTTTGCAGGTCGGGTAGCATTAAATCCTCTTCGTAGTGATGGTGCCTGAACCTGACGACGTTTTCGGCGAACTTCGCACTCACCTGTTCATGCGGGTGAGTGTATCGCGGTCGTTGAGGAAGGGAACGGAACCATCCAGAAAGGCCTGCAGCAGGCTGTCCGGGGTCAGATCGGACGTATCGATTTCAAACTTGCGCATGATCCAGCAGGCGCTGTACTCCGCCTGGAACTCGTCCACAATCTCCTGGATGTCTTCCCTTGGGACAATGTGATACGTATGGCGGTCCTCGTCCATGCGCCTTTCGATGACGTCTGCGCTGGCTTTGAGATGAACAAGGATGGTGTCCTTCGGCATTTCCGCTTCCCAGGCTCTCGGCGTTTCGGAAAGCCTGCCCACGGCGGGGTAATAGTACCTGGGTCCGTAGATATTCTCCTCGATGTGAAACCCGCCCAGCAGAATGTGTTCGTATTTGTTGATCAGCCGGACGTGATAGGCAAGCTGAAACCGCTGGTAGCGTTCTTTGATGGCTTCCGGCAGACCCAGCATGATCCGCTGATCGCCTTCGGTCTTGAGCATCTGGCAGTCGGGAATGCTGAAATGGTCGTCCAGATGATGAACGATGCCCCGTTCGCGCCCCCACTGCATCAGGCCTTCGAAAAGGGTCGTTTTTCCGGTGTACTCACAGCCGATCGCAATAATGCGCATGCCGAGATCTCCTTAGAAGCTGTTTTAAAATTTCCAGCGGTCTTCGCGCGGCTACAAAAGCGCCGGTCGGCGTTGGTCAAACCCGCCCGTATAGACAAATATGGGCGGATTTTCCGGCCTTGACCGCCGCCTTTTCGCTCGCGCTCGGGAACTCACCGGTAATTTAAAACAACTTCCTTTTGAATCAGCCGACGCGTCACTCGGGACGCGATAAGGCATGAAGTGTTGTGATGTGAGATCGGGTAGACGGTAGAGGTGACGTCTTACGTCTCACAAGGGGTATTTGTGATGTTTGGGGTAGCGGCCTGAATGAAGGCGCTGACGCGGTTGACATCGGTGACGTCGATTGAGAATTCCGGGGGACGAAGCTCGCCGCCCATGAAGGCATTCGGATTGCGGTACGTCATCCGGCCGGGAACGCTGCTCCCCGCGGCGACGTGAATCTCACGCGCGCCGGTGCCGGCGACGACCTTCGCGACGTTGCGTTCGGTAATACCGCCGCCGGGCATGATCACGATGCGGCCGGCGGCCTTGTGGATCAACCCGGCGATAAGATCGATCCCTTCCAACGCCGAAACTTCCTTGCCTGAGGTGAGCACCCTTTCCACGCCCAGCGCAATCAGGTCGTCCAGCGCCCGGTGGGGATCCGCGGTCATGTCGAAGGCCCTGTGGAACGTCACCGGAAGCGGGCGGATGCGTTCGATGAGAACGCCCGTGCGATCCACGTCGATCGATCCGTCCGGATTCAGAATGCCCATCACGATTCCGTCCGCGCCCCCTTCGGCGGCCGTTTCGACGTCCCGCGTCATCGTTTCAAACTCAATGCCGGAATAGCAGAAGTCGCCTCCTCTCGGCCGTATGATGACGTTGAGCCCGATGTCGATATGCTTGCGGGCAACATGAATGGCGCCCGCGCTGGGGGTGGTGCCGCCTTCGATCAGATTGTCGCACAGCTCCACGCGGCTTGCGCCGCCTTCCTGGGCGGCGACGGTGCCCTGCGCGGAACCGACGCAGATTTCAAACAGTACCGGCGCGTTCAATCTTCACCTCCGTCCTTGATTTCAGGGATCCTCCGAAAACGGTACAGAACCCCTTCGATAGTGGCAGCCGCGATAAGTGTTCTACCTGATATACCCGAACTCCATATCGTCCAGCCACAGGACCTGATCGGGTTCTCCTCCTGAATCGAACGCGACGGTCACGGTTGTGTAGCCCGGTTGGACGTCCAGTTCCGCCTGGTACGCGGTCCACGCCTCGCAGGGACCGATCGGGACGACGAGGCGGGTGTCCTGCTGCCCGGACACGGTCACCCGGGCATGCGTGGCCGTGCCGCGCGCCTTGAATCTCAGGTTGTACCGGCCAGAAGTGCGCAGGCGCATCGGCCGGCTCGTGAGCGACATGGGGTCCGTGGGTCTCGTGAACTTGAGGCAGGCGTTCCCTTCCTCGGCATCCTCCGTGCACCACGACGGCCAGGCGGTATCATGGGTGCGGGAGTGCTGTACGTTCCAGTAACGGGGCGGGTAATCCACGATGCCGGCTTCATAACCGCCGTTGCAGAGCAGGTTGATAAGCCTGCCTTTGTAGCTCTTTCTCAGCTGGGCGCAGACGTCCGGCCGGTCGTCCGGCGGATAGCGGACGAAGATCTCCGTGCCCTCTCTGAGGCAGGCGGTAATGCGGCCGGTCGCGCGAACGCTCATATCCGGGTCCCACCGGTCCTGAACGAGCAGTTCCGCGCCCTCCGCGACGAGTTCATAGACGCCCGGCTCGCGTGGGGAAATTTCTCTAGAGGCGACGACGTCTCCGTTGTCCGCAATGGCCGCCTGCAGGACGACAGTCTGCGGGCCTTCGCCGTCTGCAAGCGTCATCTGAAGGGGTTCCTGGCTCGCCGCCGGGTCCAGGACCGGGTCAACCCACAGGACGGATTCGCCCGACTCGACGAGGTCCACTTCGGCCATCCCGTTACGCCACGCAAAATCGACCGGGTTCACGTTCCGGGGACGCTCCGGATTTGAAACGAAAACAGAGCCCGGCGCACGCGGAAGGTGGATGGAGATTCGCACCGGCGTCGGGTGCCGGACCTGGACGTGCGCGACGGCGCTTCGGGTATTGTAATTCGCTGCGGCGTCGCACTTCGCATCGGCGGACAACAGAGTCTCTCCATTCAGGCTGAGCCGGGCGCCGCCGTGAAGCAGCCAGCGCTCGAGCCGGTCGCCGATATGGCAGACGTTGACAACCCTGCCGTCCGTCTGAATACCCGCGCCTTCAACGGAGCCGACTTCCCGGTTTCGAAACAGGACGGTTTCGGACCGGTCCCCGTACTGAAAGCTGACGCCATCGGCGCCCTCCGCCACCACGCGGCGGATGTTGTCGACCCCCGGTCCTTCCGGTTTCGTGTACGCATGAAGTACCGCGATCATCTGCGCCCTGGTCCTCTTTTCGGTTGTAACCCGGATATTCCATTGCTGGGGGAAAGCCTCGGTAACGCGGCACCAGTCCCGCGTTTTCAACGGAAAAGGCCTGTCGTTGTTCTGCGAGTACCTCAGCATACCTCCCGTCAGGTGCCGGACCAGTAGGCGCTGGTCCCGCTGAGGGATGGTCATGGACTGACTGCTCTCGTCAATGTCGGCGCGTTCGAACGTGTTGAGCGTCCAGGAGTATTCCCGCGGTTCAGACGCTTCAAGGTCGTCGCACAGGACGAAGACGTTGGGGCGGATGAAGAGAACATGGCGGTGGAACTTTTCAAGCAGCTCCCCGTACGCGCCTGAAGCGTCACCGGTGAAGAAACAGGCGTCTGGCGTATTGAAAAAGGCCGTTATCTCTCCTTTGTGCGCAATGCCCCGGCGCTGGCTTTCCCCGTCGACGAGGATGGAATTATGCGCCTGCGTTGTCCGGGTCCATTGTGCGTGGTACGTGTCCCCGTAGTAGGTGTAATACCCCGCGTCGCAACAGAGAATCTCTCCGCCGGCGTGGATGACGAATCCGTTCTGGTCCTGGTGCGCGTGGCTGTGATCGCCCCACGGGCTGCTCCGGAAGAAGATGCGGCTGCTTCCGTGATCGTAGAACCGGTCATATGCGGCGAGCTGTCCGACGTCGGGAAACAGTCGGGCTTGCGGGACATCCACCGGCGGCCCGGGCCTGACGCCGCTGCCGGCGAGGTACTGGAGCAGGAGATGCACCGGGTTGCAGACCCGCGCGTCACTCCACCACTTGACCGCGGGGTCCCCGGTCATCGCGGCCAGGAACGCGGAAACGTAGGTATCCGCATCGCTTCCCAAATTGGGGTCGATCAGAGAATAGCAGTCTCCCCAGTGGTTCCACCAGTAATTGAGAGACATGCAATACAACCAGAACGAGCCGGTATTCTGCCACCGGGGTTCCCGGAAAACGTCCAGACCCGTCGCGGTCTTGAGTGCGGCAAGGGCCTCCAGGATGAACTGTACCTTGTGCCCGTATTTCTGGCCTTCGGTGTACCCGCCGTCGCTGCTTCCCCACGCAACCCGGTTCGCGTACTGGCGGATGAGGTAGTCGGCCCATTCACGTGTCCGCGCGGATTCGTTCGCAACGGCCAGAACCGTGGGCAGCAACGCGTGCATGCACTGTTGCCCGTGGGAATTCTGGTAATTCAGGTGGATCTGCAGTCCGTCTCTGATCCATCGGTAAGCGGCTTCGCAGTGGAATTCGATGTGCGCCAGTATGCCGGCGCGTTCCTCCGGTTCAAGCAACGGGTACAGCCGGTCGTACGCCAGAGCCACTCCTTTCAGGCCGAACTCGTAGCAGTAGACGACGGTGTCGTGCTGCCCCCGGTCCTCGAGGTGGATGTCCACGCGGAAATGGGAGAGAAAAGCCATCCAGCGCCGGGCGGCCGCGGCATACGCCTGATCGCCCGAGATCAGATACGCAAAGGAGAGCGCGTTGACCGTATCGGCGCCCCGCTTGAGTTCTGCGACCTGGAAGTCCACCGGGAACGTGATACGGCCATCTTTCAAATGAAAAACCTGGCCGCGGCGTTCGCCCAGGCCCGCGGGCACGGACTGCAGGTTCACTTCGGGCGGTGCGCTCTGAACCAGGGCGTCCGCGCGGTGCCTGAGGTGGCGCCAGGCTTCACGGCCGGGACCATGCCTGCAGGCGCGGAACTCCTCCAGGGTTTCCGGGGTTACAAAGATACGGGGGTGTTCCGGCATCGCGTCGAGGATGCGCTCCGACGGGGGTACGGCAAGCGGAACGGACTCGGACGAGACGTGAAACCTCCGCACGGGGCCGGGTTGGGACCGTTCACCCTCTGACGTAACCGCGAAGTAACGCCAGTACCACGTTCCGCGGTCGAGTTCGACCGGCGGATTGTAGAATGGCATGTCGATGCCGGCGAAGCGTATGATTTCACCCCTGAAATCGGCATGCCTGCAGATCTCGACGATGTACGAGCCGGCCCGGTCGTCCGTGCGCCAGACCAGGGCCGGGGGATTCTGGATCGCGTTGGCGCCGTCGGCCGGAGTGATCGGGGGGTGGCGGTCCGGCTGAGGCGACGTGTCAACGGCAAAAGCCAAGTGCCGGTATCCTCTGTAATGTCAACGCAAAGCGGTCGAATGAAGGTAATATCCTCTCGTTCCCACGGTGTTCCAGGCACAATATAGCAACCCCTCCGCTAAACGGGCAAGCACCTTGACATGCCGTTGGCGCCGGGCTATCTTTCTACAGTGGCAACAGGCGCCCCATGCGCCCTTCCGCTGAACCTACCTGTATTGCTTGTGCTGCTTGCACTGAGCCTGTTGAACCAGGGAGATGCTTATGCGACAGTTGCGATGGCCGGTAATTGCGTTCGCCGCACTCTGGATTGCCGCGTGCGGCACGCGCGACCCCGTTCAGGAAATGCAGAAGAGCCTGGCGAACGCGCCCGATTATATGATCTTATTGGAGGATATGAGGGAGGACGGCTCTTTTTTCACCAACTATTATCACAGATACACGGTCGTACAGGGAGAGCGGCGGGGCACAACCGAATGGATTGAGGTACCGGAGGAGGTCTATCGTAAGTACGCGGCCTTTCTCGGCATGGCGTTGGTCGCAAAGTCGGACGAAGGGGTGAACAATACCCCCCATCCGCCCGGATATCACTACGTCGGAAATCCGAACTACGGGCACTGGGGCGGCGGCGGGAGTTTCTGGGTGTTCTACGGACAGTACGCGTTGATGCGGGATTTAATGGGCGGGGGCTACGGGCGCCAGATTTACCGCAACGACTACGACGACTATCGCAACAGCCGCGATCGGCGGCGGCCGTACTACGGGCGCAACAGGGAGTACGGTACCGAGGGATCGGTGACAAAGAAGCAAAGGCCGGCGTTCTATCAGCGCCGGCAACGGGCCATTGCAAACAGGCAGCGTTCCTTTTCCCAACGGGTCAGCGACCGGTCCGGCCGCAACCGGTCGGGCTTTGGCAGCCGCAGCAGAGGGAGGTTTGGAAAATGATGTGGGACAGTTTGCTGGAAACCGGGATTTACCTGGTCTGCGCGTATGTGTTGTTCTGGATTGGCAAGCTTGTTTACGACTGGACCACGCCGAGCTACCGCGTGAAGGAAGAGCTTGTGGAGAAGGACAACACGGCCCTGTCGGTGGCGATTGTGGGGTACTTTTTCGGGCTGGTTCTGGCAATAGGCGGGGTGATTTCCGGACCCTCGCACGGGTTGGAGGTGGATCTGGTGGACGTACTCATCTACGGCCCGCTGTCGATCGTGCTGATGAATCTCTCGCGGATCATCAACGACCGGCTGATCCTGCATCAGTTTTCGATCCGGGACGAAATCGTACGCGACCAGAATGCCGGCACGGGAGCCGTGGTTTGCGCTTCATACATCGCCACAGGTCTGGTGATTTTCGGGGCCGTGTCCGGCGAACTCGGCGGCCTGGGCACAACCGTCGCATTCTGGGTGCTGGGACAGGCGGCGCTGGTGCTGGCGGGCATCGTCTACAACTGGGCTACGCCGTACGATCTGCATACGGAAATTGAAAGGGACAACGCCGCGGCCGGCGTGGCATTCGCAGGCGCGCTGGTGGGTATCGGCATCGTGGTGCGCCACGCGGTGGCCGGAGACTTTATTTCCTGGGCGGCGAGCCTTCAGGACTTCGCCCTCGAGGTGATCATCGGGCTGGTGCTGCTGCTCGTCGTGCGCGTTGCCACGGACAAGATCCTGTTACCGGGCCTGAACCTTGCGGCGGAGATTTCGGATCCCGATAAACCTCACCTGGGCGCCGGGTTTATCGAAGCGTTCTCATACGTGGGGGCGTCGCTCTTGATCGTGTGGGTCTTGTAGGAAGCGCCTGCCATGGCAAATCGCCTGAAAGACAAGGTCGCGATCGTGACGGGGGCCGGATCGGTCGGGCCCGGATGGGGAAACGGTAAGGCGGCTGCCGTACTCTTTGCGAGGGAAGGCGCCCGCGTATTCGCCGTGGACATCAGTCCGGAGGCCGCGGAAGAGACCCGGGAAATCATCACGCGGGAGGGAGGGGACTGTACTGCCCAAGAGGCGGACGTGTCGCGGTCCGAAGACGTGGAAACCCTCGTTGCACGGTGCTTCGATACCTACGGCCGTATAGACATTCTGCACAATAACGTCGGCATTCTCCACGTGGGAGGATGCGTTGAACTCAGCGAGGAGACCTGGGACCGCGTCGTCGACGTGAATCTCAAGAGTATGTTTCTGACGTGTAAGCACGTACTGCCGCATATGGAACGACAGGGCGGCGGCGCGATCGTGAATATCTCTTCGATCACCTCGATCCGCTGGCTGGGCGTGCCCTATGTTTCCTACAGCGCGACCAAGGGTGGCGTGAATCAGCTCACCCAGAGTATCGCGATGCAGTATGCCAGGAAGAATATCCGCGCCAACTCGATACTGCCCGGATTCATGAACACGCCCATGGTGGCGAAATCCCTGGCAGAATTCTATGCGCAGGGCGACGTGGAGAAGATGATACAGATTCGTGACAGCCAGTGTCCGATGGGCAGGATGGGCGATGCCTGGGACGTTGCTTATGCCGCCCTGTACCTGGCTTCGGACGAGGCGAAATACGTCACCGGCGCCGAACTCGTCGTGGACGGCGGGTTGACGTGCAAGGTAGTGTAGCGCGGGGCAGAAGAAGAGGGTATGGCCGCAATAGACAGCGTCCCCGAAGACAATGAAGGCAAGGAAGCGCCCCCTCCCGGATCGCCGGAAGGTTCCGGAAGCGGCCGTTTGTTAAAGGCGTGTCTGTTCGCGACCGGACTGGCGGGAATCGTCGCGGAATTCGTGCTTTCCACGCTGGCCAGCTACCTGCTCGGAAACCCCACGCTGCAGTGGACGCTGGTATTGTCGCTGATGTTCTTTACGATGGGGCTCGGAAGCCGGCTGAGCCGGCATCTTTCGGAGCGGCTGCTGGACCGGTTCATCGCGGTTGAATTCTTCCTGTCGGCGCTGTGCGCGACATCCGCCGCGGCGGCCTATTGGGGAACGGCGTTCGTCGAGACGACGGGCGCCATTATTTATGGCTATGCCGGCGCAATCGGATTCCTGATCGGACTCGAGATTCCCCTGGTAACGCGCATGAACGACGCGTACGAGGAACTCAAAACCAATATCGCGTCGGTTATGGAGAAGGACTATTTCGGCGCGCTGGCGGGAGGACTGCTGTTTGCGTTTTTCGCGCTTCCGAAGCTGGGGCTGACCTATACGCCCATCGCGCTGGGGACCGTGAACTTCGCGGTTGCATCTACGCTCTTGTGGCGTTACCGGAGCCTGCTGGCGCGGCCCAGCGCGCTCATTGCCGCGTTCTGGATCACCGCGGGAGGGCTTATTGCGCTGGG
>CAZKDZ010000119.1:0-11583 GCA_964551635.1 uncultured bacterium
TCCCGCCTTTGTGGAACGGATTCACCGGTACCTGGACCTTTCCGATGAAGACAGGGAACGGGAGAGGTCGCGCGTTCAGGCGTTTGTGCGGGACGAGTATTCGTGGGAGAAAACCACCGCGCAATACATGGATGTGTTTACCGGAAGGGCTTGATCGCCTTAAAAAAAACCCAACTCACATGGATGGACAGGATGAGCAGGATAGAGGCTAAAATCAGGACAAAACCGTTCATACCACATAAAACACAAAAGGCACAAAGGGAAACGAAACGGAAAAAACGGGCTGAATGCCTAAAAAAATACGGAACGGAAGGGGTAAAACGTGAATCGGAGATTCCTTTTTCCTGCTGTGCTATTCCTGTGCGTCGTTGGGCATAGCGTCGTAATCATGGAGAACCTGCCTGAGACGCTATACGAGAGTGCCGTTATTCTTTTGTGGTTTATCGGGGTGGGTTTTTCGCTTGTATGCGGCTTTGCGGCACGCTATATCGCGTTCCGCAAGGGATCGACGGCAACGACCGCGTGGTTCTGCGTTGGGTACTGGTTAGTTCTTGTAGGCGTGATTATCGCATTACTGGCGATTCCGCGTAAGGCGAAGTGATCGACCAGGCCACAACTTGAACGAACGGAGACAAACATGAGCAAGGACAGCCTGAAGTGGGCGGCATTCGGTCTAGCGTTGGGCATCATCGGCGGCGGGATCGGCGCCGCAGGCGCGAACAAGTGGTATCCGGGCGTAACCCGGTTTGAGACAATCCAAGTGCAAGAAATCCGAATTGTCGACACGGCGGGCAATCAGGTTGCAGAGCTTGACGGGGACGGCGAGGTTCCCGGGCTTTACGGTGGCGAGGGCGGCGCCATGTTGACATTCTACAAACCGGACGGCAATTTGGTTGTCGCGCTCGGCGCAAATCGGGACGGCGGCGGTCTGGCAATCAGAAACGCGGCGCGCAAGAGCGCTGCCGTGCTTGCCGCGGGCCCGAACGGCGGCAGGCTGATAATCCAGAACGCGGCGGGCAATCAGGTTGCCCGACTTTACCCTGACGGCGGCGGCAGATTGGAAATCTTCGACGATTGGGACAAGCTTGTTGCTCAGGTGGTCTCATCGGCTGGCGGTGGGCAGATGGAAATCTACTACACGGCAGCGGGCGGAAAAAGCGGGGAAAAAGCGGTCGCTATCTTGGGGCCCGTCGCGAACGGCGGCGGAATTTCCTTTCGCGACCTGCAGGGGAATACGAGGGCAGCAGTTGGGACGGATATGTCCGGCGGCTATATCATCATCCGTGATAAAGATGGCAAACCAGCCTTTGAAAGTCCTTGAGTGTGGGTAACTTACGCTCGGACTCAGCCTTCAGCGACGCGTGCCAATCGAACGACCGCGGTCGATTGGGATGAATTACGGTGGTCGCGAGAGATTTTCGTGGGAGGATCTTACAATGGAAATGGCAGACAGGAATGTCTGCCCCATCTTCAAATCAGATTACCAAACGTCACCCCATGTCGTAGCAACGGTGGAGGGGCTTGTTTATAATCTGACTGCAAACTGCGACGCAATTTGCGTCCCGGTCGAGGCTGCTTTGATAAAGTTAGGGGCGACGCTGCCGGAATTGAATCCTAACGAAATCCATTGTGATATATTCGGCATAACTCGAAACAAGTGAGGGAGGATGGGTAAGGACAAGATGATATGGCTGGTTGTCGGTCTGGCCGTGGGTATCATGGTAAACGGTGCGGTGGTTGGATGCGAGAGCGAAGCCGAAAGGGCCGTCAAGAAGCGACGCGCCGAAGCCGTACAGCAAGCTGAAGCCGCTAAGAAGGCCGCCGCCCAAAGCTCAAGCAAAGCTGTCCGAGCGTTCGAGATCGCGGCAGACGCTAAACGCAACTTTGACCCCGGAAAAATCAGAGAGGCTGCCAAGAAGCGACACGCTGAAGCCGTACAGCAAGCCATCGCCGCCAAGGAAACCTACAAGGCCGCCGTGGATCGATCAGTAGCCGTCGCGCTGCGATCCCTCGCCGCCGTGGATCAAGCTGTTGCCGCCGGGAACCGTGCCGCCGCCGTAGCCGCCCGCCAGCGAGCTATCGACGCCAAGAAGGCCGCCGAGATCGCCGAGAGGCAACACGCCGAAGCCGTACGGCGAGCAGAAGCCGCCGGTGAGGCTTTTATGTTCGCCTCGATAGAAAAAACCTTAGCTGTCGAAGCCGAACGTGTCGCCGGGGAGAGATACATAGCCAAGAAGCAACAAGCCAAACGCGAAATATACGCCTCCAAAGAAGCCGCCTTCACCGCCAAAACGTTAGCCGCCGACGCCTATGCAAAAGCATGGCACGCCGCAAACGCCGCACAAGCGACAAAGGACGTAAACCTGGCAGAAGAAGCCGCAGAAAAAGCGATCACGGCAGCTGAAGCCGCCCACAAGGCCGCCAAGGAAGCCGAGGCCGCCGCCGCCGCTGCCACCCGGGCCAGCGAATACAACAAGGCGAATTGATCTATCTGGCCGCAACCTTAAAAAAGGAGACGGACATGAGCACGGACAAACTGAAATGGGCGGCGTTTGGACTGGTGTTGGGTATCATCGGCGGCGGTATCGGGAATGCGGCCGCGGACAAGTGGTTGCCGGGCATTACCCGGTTTGAGATAATCCAAGCGCAACAAATCCAAATCGTCAACGCGGCGGGCAAATCGCTTGCCATTCTTGGCGATATGTCCGGCGACGGCAGGCTGGCTATTTTTGACGGCGCGGGCAATGCGCTTGCCATTCTTGGAAAAAGCCCACTTAGCGACGGTGGCGTGCTGTCACTCTACAACGATGCGGGGGAAAATGTCACGATGCTGGACGCGCATTCAGGAGGCGGCGTGCTGATACTGAACAACAGCGTGGGCGAAAGGGCTGCCTCTCTTGAAGTGCATAAGGGCGCCGGCGGCTTAGTTGTATACGAATCTGGCGGCTTTGAGGCGGGTAATCCTGCTGCCGTGCTTGCTGCGGCTCCGGGCGGTGGCAGCCTGAGGCTCAACAACAAGGCAGGTGAAGTGGTTGCCGTTCTTGAAGAAAATAAGGGCACCGGCGTAATCGCTATCCGCAACAAGGACCAACGTGTTTTGGGGTTGCCATAACGCATTGGTGAATGACAATGCGACTATCATACCAGGACAGCGGGCATGGCAGCGTGAATGCGAGATCTCCGGTTCGGGGAGGATGCCTGCGCTCCCAGGAGAAGGATACGATATGCTCCTACAACTTGGCAGACAGGAATGTCTGCCCCACCCTCACGATAGCTTCCTCGACGTTTTTGCAATCCACGAGTGTCAGCTGTCGGCCTGTCAGACAGGCGGCGTGATGCATGCTTCGTTTTTTTAATTTATATCGGGTAAATGAAGAGGGAGAGCAATGGGCATAGAAACCAGTGCAACCACGGATAGAATCAGGAACGACGTTTACGGCCCAATAAACCAGGGCACCCACACGGGGCGCCCTGACACGGTACGGGGTATACAATTTTCAACCAGATCGGATGAACAAATGAAATTGTAGGGGCACCCCTTGTGGGTGCCCGGCTGTCTCGACATCCGAACAATTGCCTTTGAATACGTTTGCCTGGGAAAGTTGGAATTCGTCCTGCTCCTGGCCTTAATCCTGAATATCCTGTTCATCCATGTAGGTGTGACTCCATGAACAAAAGCCTTCTAACGAACCTTATATCGCTCGCGCTCGTCGGCGCCGGAGCGGTCAGCCCGGTTTACCGGGATCAGATCCTGACCGTCGGACTGTTCGCCACCTCGGGCGCTTTCACGAACTGGCTGGCCGTACACATGCTCTTCGAAAAGGTGCCCGGCCTGTACGGATCCGGGGTGGTCCCCGCGCGCTTCGAGGAGTTCAAGGCCGGCATTCGCAGGCTCATCATGGAGCAGTTCTTCACCCGGGAGAAGGTGGAGGAATTCCTCTCCGCGGACTCCCCGGACGCACCCCTCGATCCAGAACCCGTACTCTCCGCCGTTGACTACGACCGCATCTACGCGGGTTTCGTCGACGTTGTACTCGCCTCGCCATTCGGCGGCATGCTCGGCATCGTGGGCGGCGCCAGAGCGCTCGAACCGCTGCGCGACCCGTTCAAAACCAAGATGAAGGCGGAACTCCGCGACGTGCTGCTCTCCCGGTCCTTCAGGGACGCCATGGCATCCGTCCTGCAGGGCGATCATGCCGGGGAAGCCCTGGTGACCAGAGCGGAGACCATTGTCACACGCCGGCTGGAGGAACTCACGCCTCAGATGGTCAAACAGATCGTACAGGAAATGATCCGCGAACACCTCGGCTGGCTCGTGGTCTGGGGCGGCGTCTTCGGCGGTTTCCTCGGACTCATCGCCAGTTTCGTCCGGTAATCCGATGCTTGTCTACGACGGCAACTGCGGCTTCTGCGCACGATGGGTGGACCGCATTCGCGCCGCCACCGGCGATCGGATCGAGTTCGCGCCGGCGCAGGAGGTGGGCCACCGGTTTCCGCAGATATCCCCGGAGCAATTTGAAAACGCGGTCCAGTGGATCTGTCCGGACGGCGAAGTCTACAGCGGCGCCAGGGCCGCACTTTTCGTACTCGCGTTCACCGGGTCCGGGGGCAGGCTGCTGTGGTGGGCGTACCGCCGTCTGCCCGGGTTCGCCGGCGTCGCCGAAGCCGCCTACCGGTTGGTGGCCCGCAACCGGACGACGGTGTCCACGGTCAGCCGATGGCTCTGGGGACAGGACCTGCGCCGGCCCGACTACCGGACTTCCGCCGTCCTGTTCCTGCGCACCCTGGCCGCGGTCTATCTGATCGCCTTCCTGTCGTTCTGGGTTCAGGCGCACGGCCTCATCGGCGCACAGGGCATCCTGCCGATCGAGGAATCCCTTCGACAAGCCGCTGAAGAGGGCCACCCGCTCCGGTTTCCCACCCTGTTCTGGTTCGATCGGAGCGACACGTTCATCCACGTCCTCTGCGGGGGAGGAACGCTGCTCGCTGCCGCCGCCGCGCTCTTTCCTGCCTGCGGCCTGTTCTTCCTGTTGATGTGGATCGGTTATCTCTCCATTGTGACGGCCGGCGGCCCCTTTCTGTCGTTCCAATGGGACGTCCTGCTCCTCGAAGCCGGTCTACTCGCCGTGTTTCTCGCGCCATGGAAACTTCCCGTCGGGGGCGGCGTATTTGCGCCCTCACGCCTCGTCGCCTGGCTCTATCGCTGGCTTCTGTTCCGCTTCATGTTCGCCTCAGGCGTTGTCAAGCTCACCAGCGGAGACGCGACCTGGCGTGACCTGAGCGCGCTTACCTACCACTATCAGACGCAGCCCCTTCCCAATCCGCTGGCCTGGTACGTCCATCATCTGCCGGAAATCTTCCACCTCGTCTCCGCGGTCATCATGTTCGCCATCGAACTGGCGGCGCCCTTCTTCATCTTCGGACCCCGCCGCGTCCGGATCGCGGCCTGCGCGCTGCTCGTCGGCCTGCAATTCGGTATCGCGCTTACTGGCAACTATACGTTTTTCAATCTGCTTGCGGCAGCGCTCTGCCTGTGGCTGATCGACGACGCGTCGTGGCCGAAATCGCTCAGAGTTCGGTCTTCCGGTCGCGAGAGTGGATACTCGGCCGCCCTGCAAAGGCTGGCGGCCGCGCCGCTTGCCGCTGTCGTCGTGATCCTGAGTCTCGTGTATCTCTGCAGCTTCAGCCTGCGCCTGAAGGCGCCGTGGCCCCATCCCGTGGTCGCTCTCAGCCATGCAGTGACCCCATACAATATCGTGAACACCTACGGGCTCTTCCAGGTGATGACCACGCGGCGGCCGGAAATCGTCCTCGAAGGCAGCAGGGACGGCAAAACCTGGCACCCCTATGAGTTTCGATATAAGCCGGGCGCTCCGGAAAGACGGCCCCCGGTTGTTGCGCCGCATCAGCCCCGTCTGGACTGGCAGATGTGGTTCGCCGCGCTTGGCCACTACCGTCAGAGTCCATGGTTCGTCGACCTCTGTCGGCGGCTCCTCGAAGGATCGCCGCCGGTTACCGGCCTGCTTGCGCGGAACCCCTTTCCCGAGAACCCCCCGCGATACCTGCGGGCGCAACTGTACGACTATCGCTTCACGACTCCGGACGAAAAACGCCGGACCGGCGACTGGTGGAAACGTACTTTTCAGAAAACCTACCTGGGAAAGATTCAGCTGGAGTAGCCAGACGGCGTCACAGAAGGGATCATCGGGCGCGGCGCCCGAATGCAATCGGCTCACGAAGGCGCCGGAAATCCGCCGGTTCCTGCGCCCGTGCGTGCATGACATTCGGTCTCATGCTTCCAATGCGTCCCCGACCACGGCCGCAATCTCGGGATAGCGACGCGGTGTTTCGAGGTTGCACAATACGACGTGGTCTTTGACGTATCTGCAAGCGATGTCGAACTCCGCCCGCACACGGTCGGGAGAACGAACGAGATACGGATCCGCATAGAGCCCGATGAACGGCACGAACGTGTTCCGCTTCGGGTCCTCGAGCCGCTTCATCTCGGCGGTCTCGAATTCCACGCGCTCAAGGCTCCAGTGCGGAGGATAGAACCAGGAAATCGTCTGCGTACAAAAATCCAGCCGGAGCCCGTTTCCGTAGTATTCGTTGGGATAGAACGGCGGCCAGACGTGGTTGGTGACAACCGCATCCGGTTTGAGCCCTTTCGCGTGTTCGTACAGGATGTCGGATACCGCGACCAGACTCGCTTCGGACATCCGCGCAAGCTGTGCGGGTTCGAACGCCTCGGGCGGTTCGGCGGCCATCCTTTTCCGGATGTCCGTGCATCGAATGCAGAAACACCCATAGTGGTTCCTGAAGCCGAACCCGTCAAACGATACGCCGTCGGCCACTTCCAGCGCACTGCTTACCCGCTCTTTCAGAAACGACCTCGAAGCCTCGTGCTCGAAGCACAGCGTGGCGCCGTCCTGCACGATGGAAAACCAACGGTGCGACAGCAGCTGGAAGTTGGAAGGCGTATTTTCGCGTCCCGCGCGGGCGATCTCCTCCTCGGCGGGCAGCAGCCGCTGAAGACACTCGGGATACGCCGCGGCAAAAGCGTCTGACGGCCGTGCGTACACGATAGCGACGATCCTGACGCCCAACTCCGCGCCCCGCCGCGCCATCGCCTCGGACGGGTCCCGCACGATCAGGGTGTCAAAGCCCAGATCGCTCGCGAACTCAACGATCTCCCGCTGCTGCGCTTCGGTCTCCACCGGAAGATGCCAGTCCCACGCCGCCTTCAAGATTCCCCTCCTTGTCTCATCCTACGTCGCGCCGTCGCTGTGTTTGTTTGGGCAAACCTAGTGATTCCCCTCATCAAAGCTCTCACACCGCAATTGACATTGCCACGCCATATCGCAAACCGGTTCAAGCTGAACGCTGAAAGCTGACAGCTGTTTTCACTGCTTTTGATCGGCCGCTTTCCTGATCGCATCCCCCATCTTGCGAACGCGGGCCTGCGTATTGTCCGGATGCATCGGGATCAACACGGCCCGGCTCATTATGTCGAGGGAGTCGCTGCACATGTCCATTGTGTACGTCACGTTCAGCCTCCGGTTCGACGGGAAGTTGTAGGGATTCATGTCGGGGTGGTGCGCCCCCTGTTTTCTCATGACCGGGTCCCACCGGGTATAGACGTGCCGTCCCGTATCGATGGGTAGGAACCCGCTGGCGCCGTTGCCGCTCAGACCGTCCGCGAAGGCCCTCGCCGACGCCTCGTCCGGAAAGATGAATCCCAGATTGCTGGCGCATTCATGCTGCAGACTGTTATTGATGATGGAGGTCAAACCCGCCGCCCTGCCGGCCTCGAGCAACTGCCGTTTGTGGGCGCCCATTTTCTCGAGCATCCCGTCGAGTCGCCGCAACTGGGCGTTCAGAATGGCGCCCGAGACTTCCGGGGCCCTGAAATTCTGTCCGGCGAACTGCTCGTCCTCCTTCTTCTGCTCCGGGTTCCAGTAGAACGAACAGCAATCCGACGCCACGGAGGCGCGTCCGAAAACCGCCTTGTTGCTGGTGACGAATGCACCGCCCTCGCCACTGGAAATGTTCTTGTAAAAGTTGAAACTGAAGGCGCCCGCGTGCCCGATCGAACCCAGCATCCTTCCCTCGTACGCGCCGCCCACCGCCTGGCAGGCGTCCTCGAGCACGAGCAGTTTGTGCCTACGCGCGACGCGCATCAGCGCCTTCATGTTGCACGGCAGACCCCACATATGCACGGGAATGATCGCCTTGGTGTGGGGCGAAAGCCTGCGCTCCACGTCTTCCGCGCAGAGCGTGATCGACTCGTCCACGTCGGCCACGACGGGTATGGCGCCTGCCGCCAGTACCGCCAGCGCGGTGGCCATATAGGTACAGGCGGGGACGATGACTTCGTCGCCGGGACCCACCTTCAATCCCACCAGCGCGCAGTATAACGCGGATGTCCCGCTGGTGGTCATCCTGGCGTACTTCACGCCCAGGTGCTTCGCCCAACTCGCCTCGAACCGCTCGCACTCTCCCGTCCGTCCGTACCGAAAGAGACCTCCGTCTCTGAACAATTTCTCAACACGCCTCAGTTCCAGGTCGCCGATGCGATACATGGCACCCCCCGCTTCGAATTACGCGCCGCTCTCCCGCGCCTGCAGTTGCCTGAACGCATACGCGTACGCCAGGAGTGTCGCAGGTACGGTAAGCAACAATCCAACCACCAGACAAAGGAAACCGGCGACATTGATCAACACCGTGAGCAGGCCGAATTGAAACAGGCGCCACCTCGCGCCCCTGGTCGTTGCGGCGCTTTGGCGAAGCGACGCAACCACGCCGGCGCCGTCGTCTACGATGTGATAGGCATAGAACAGAAACAATATCATAAGGAAGATTCCCGGCACAATCAGCAGAACCAGGCCGACAAGCACCGTCAGGGTCGCGAGAACGGTCGCGATGAAGTACGTGGGCGCCAATGGATAGTGGATGAAGAGATCCGTGACGCGCGCCGTTCGACCGTCCGCGAAACGCAGGGAAATGGCTGCCAACCCAACGTCCATGATCATGCCGGCAACCAGTGCGACGATACCGGCAAGGAACGCCCAGCCCTCCGAGTATGCATTCACCTTGTAGACTGCGCCATTCAGGCCCAAGGTGATGACCACGTACAGAAACCCGATACAGAGAAAATACCCCAGATTGTCCAATGTTGTCCGCCAACCGAAGCGGAGCGCCTCGGCAATGGAGAACCCGTGTGCATTCATAGTCGCCAACCGTTTCGCAGGCAAGGGAATCCTGCATCGATAGCGGCAAGACAGGGGTTGCGCTTTCCGGCTAGACCGATCGGGACGCGCCCACCGGCTGACCGGGTCGATCGTGTATTGGGATTCCGTTCTCCGAACCCCGGTAAGCCATCCCCGCATCCGTCAACATGCGCGCCTTCGTCATGCATTCCTCGTACTCGGTCCCGGCGCTGGAATCGTGAGTCACCCCGCTGCCCACGCCGAATTCCGCAAGCGCCTTCTCGCGGTCCACAGTAACCGTACGGATGGCAACGTTGAACTGGGCCTCGGGGCCCGGAGATACGTATCCGATACTGCCCGTATAGACCCCGCGCGGGGAATCCTCCAGCTCCGAAATGATCTCCATGGTCCGCACCTTTGGCGCGCCGGTAACGGAACCGCATGGAAAGGCCGATCTGAGTACGTCTGAAACCCCTGCCCCCTTGCGAAGACGGGAATGTACGGTGGAGGTCATCTGCAGCACCGTCTCATACCGCTCCACCTCCCACAGTTTTGGCGTCTGTACGCTGCCGGTTTCGGAAACGCGTCCCAGATCGCTGCGAAGCATATCCACGATCATCACGTTCTCCGCCCGGTCTTTAGGCGACGTCCTCAAGTCGTCGAACATGGACCGGTCCTCCTCCGGGCATCGGCCGCGACGCCTCGTTCCCTTCATCGGCCGAGCGGTCAATTCACCCGACTTCAAACGGATGAACAGCTCGGGGGACGCCGACAGGACCTGAAAACGTCCGGAATCCACGTATGCCGAATATGCCGTCCGCTGCGAGCGGCACAGGTCCGAATAGAATGCTGCGGCGTCTCCTTCGAAATCCGCCCGCATCCGATAGGTGAAATTGACCTGATACGTATCGCCCGCCGCGATATATCTTCGGATCCTGGCCACCACCTCTTCGTACTCCGCCTTGGCGATGGACGGACGCCATCCCGAAAGCGAATATGCGCGACGCGGGCCGGAACGGTCCTCCTTGGACGGAATCCGCCTTTCAAACAAACCGAACCAGACCAGGGGCATTGCACCGTGCGGCCGGGTCTTCTGCGCGGGATCAAGTCCGGCGGCTGCTTCGTACGCGATGTATCCCGCAGCGTGCAGGCCGCGGGATACGGCATGTTCCACTTCCTTCAGCGCCGCGTACACTGTCGTCGGACAGTGGGCGACAACCTGACCGACGCATCCGGAAAAGGCGTACGAGACGCCGTTCTGGTCGGTACGGTTACATTCAAGCAGCACCGCAGGTTCATTCATTTGCAGCCCGGCGCGTTTGACCTGGAGTTGACAATCAATTCTTCGCCCAATTGCCATAAACGTCGACCTCTACCCCCTCCACCCGGGGCCGGACGCCCTTCACGATAAATCCGGGCCGCCCCATGCCCTGTCCGCCTTCCTGCCGGTTGCGCGGGTCTCTGAATCCGAGCCGCACCAGGCGCCGCCAGTTTCCGCTGTGATTGACCGCCGACCCGTGAATGGTCCACAGGTAGAACAGGACGACGTCGCCGGCCCTGGCTGGAACGGAAACGGCATCCTGGAGCCGGTACCGGTCCGTTGGCAGGTGGGGCGCGGTGCCGGCTCCCGTAATGTGCTCCAGCTTGCCGAGCCGGTGCGATCCCTTGAGGAACTTGATGCATCCGCTGGTTTCGTCGGCGTCGTCCAGATGCACCAGGCAGTCCGCGTACCTTCCGTCTTCGTGTGGAAAGAACGGCAGGTCCTGATGCATGGGAAACGGCGCGCCTTTATCCGGCGGCTTCGCGTGCAGCGTGACATGGTGCAGCTCGACGGCATCCGATCCCAGAAGGTCGCCTACCGAGGCGCCCAATTCCCGCTTCGTGATGGCGCGGGACCAGGCCGCGGAATAATGCTGTAACTCATGGATGGCCACCAGCGTCGCCGCCGCATCCTCCTCTTCGTCCATATATTCTTTCCGCCAGGGCCCTTTCCAGGCCGAGTCCCAGTTCGCGAATTCCTCCATGATGTAGTCCAGTTCCTCTCCCATCTCCCGGACTTCCCCTGGAGAGAACATGCCTTCGAGGCGGATGTATCCGTTTTCACGAAAAAAGGCGACCTGCTCGTCACTCAACGTTTCCATATCCGGAAATCTCCCATTTGTAACCGCGCCTCGTCTATCTGCCGCCGATCACGATGAGGAACGCGCTGTCTTCTGCGGCCTTCACAGCGTGGCCTAGTATCCTGTCCCAGAAATAGCTTTACATAATCGTTCGACTTTTTCGAGGATCGATTGTGCGGTGGCGGTCCAGACGAAAGGTTTGGACGTCTCGTTGTAGTTGTCGGTGAAGGTTTGAATTCTGTCGATGAGTTCTT
>CAZKDZ010000120.1:0-21776 GCA_964551635.1 uncultured bacterium
CCGGGATTTCCATGGCGCCGCAGGGTGATGCGGGTGTTGTCATCCACGGGAACGTCGAAGGTGGCAAGCGGTTCCGGGATGTCCCAAACGGCTTTGGAATTCGTGGTCAAGTCGCTTGTCTCGCCGTGGTTGGGTATTTCAACAACGCGATCCGGGGCGGAACTACAGGACAGGTGCCGAATCTCTGCAAATTCAATTTGGCCCCGGATCGGAATCCGGGGCCATTCGTCAAGCAGTGAACGCACTCCGACTGGAATGCGTATCAGCCTTCATCGAGACGATTGACAAGGTCTCGTACGCTCTTGACTTCACCACAATCTTCAAGCGTAAACTTGACCTCGAATTCCTGTGCGACCAATTTCGCGAACGCCACCAGGTCCACGGAGGAAATGCCGGCCTCCATCAGACTGATATTCAGATCATCCGGCAACGCGATCGGCTGGCCGTCGACCTCAAGATTCTCCGAGATGAGTGTTCTCAGACGATCTTCCGTTGAAGCCATAGCTGCGGTCCTTTCATATTGAATGGTGGTTTAAACGGACGGATAAGATAGCGATCAACAATAGTCAAGTCAAACCGTTTTTTTCGGGCGCTTCCGAGTTCCGCGTTGCTGTTTTCCCTCCAGGCCGTTCACAGTGTCGAAAAAAATCTCCCGTCGCGAACAGTATTTCCACTATATTGGCTGTATATACAACACAGGCGACCAATAACACAACAGGCTAGGGGGTGACGCGATGCCCTATCTCTCCACCGCAGACAGACTGTTTTTCAAGGAAAACGGCTGCCTCATCGTTCGCGGCGCGCTCACGCCTGCCCAGGCTCGCGCCGCCAGGGACGCGCTCTGGACCGGCATCCAGGCCGACCGCGACGATCCGGAAACCTGGATAGACGCGGGTCCGCGGAGTCCGGTGCCGGCCCACCATCCGGCCATCCGCGCGACGGTTCATGAGTCGCCGCTCTTCGAGATGATGGAGGAGATGGTGGGCAAGGGTCGACTCCATCCCGGAAGCGCGGGCCCCGCGCTGGTCTACCCGTCAGCGGACAAGGCATGGTCTCTTCCGGAACGCGGCCATCTCGACGGGTACTACACGCCGACCAACGGGGTACCCGAAGGGACGGTCGGATATACGACGATCAACCTCACGATTTACGTCGACGACGTCGCATCGAGGGGCGGTTGCTTCACCCATTGGCCGGGCAGCCACAACGTCTCATACGAGTACTTCCGGACGCACTCCCTGCTGTCGGTCCGCGGCGGCACTTCCAGCGACGTCTATCCCGAAGGAACATTGCCGGAGGGCCGCGAATTTACCGGAAGCGCGGGCGACGCCATCTTCTGGCACAGCCAACTCTTCCACGCGGGATCTAAAAACGTCAACCGCAACATCCGCATGGCGTTGATCGGTCGCTTCGCTCGGAAGGACGCCAACGACATCCGCTTCGAGACCTGCGACGACCAATGGGCGCATTGGGAGGGTATCAGCTGATGGAGCTCGTCTTCAGTCCCACGCTCTGTCCGGACCTGCAGTTGCCCGATATTCTGGATCTGTCCCGGGCGGCCGGCTTCTCACGCCTGGAACTCTTCCGCGAATGCACACAGAGTTCACCCGTCCACCCCGACTGGTCCGTTCCGATGGTCCGTTCCGCGATTGCCGACGCCGGGATTCACCTGTCAGGCTTTAATATCCGCAATCTCACGGGCCGCAAGGCAGACTCCGACGATCGCAACCTCGCGTACAATCTGCGCCAACTCGAATGGGATATCCACCTGGGCCGCGCCCTGGGCGTGAAGACCTTCAATACGTGCGGAGGCGACCGCACATCGGAAGCGTTCTCCGATCTCGTCGAAGGCGTCAATACGCTCCTGGAGAACATTCCCGATATCGCCCTCAATCTGGGAAACAAGAAGGGAAACCGGCTCCAGGGACAGGGCGACTTTCAGGCGGTGATGTCCGATTTGCCGGCGCGGGCACGCGTTCTACTCGACACCGGACATCTGCTCTCCGCGGGTGAGTTGATTATGCCCTTTGCCCGGGCCATGGCAGAGCGCATCGGTCTCGTCCACCTGCGAGACCAGATTGGGGAGAAGCCCGTGCCCTTCGGCCAGGGAGAAACGCCGTTCAGGGACCTGCTGGATCTGCTGACGGACTCCGGTTATAACGGCCCACTGGTGGTTGGGCTTGCCGGCGTCGATTGGGACGAACCCCTCGCGGCCGCCATTTCCGCGCGCAGATACATCGAAGCCCTTCTCTGAGTTCTGCCGCGGAGGGGCCGGATCGTCGGTCCGGATCTCCGTTTTTTGTGGCGACCCAATCATCAGATCCAGTGGCGCCGCCGCTGGAACGGATAGGGCGGGAGAGCGATGCGGCGCCGTGTTTCGCCTGCGAACAGTCCCTCGAACCGTACTGCGAACCCCGTCTCGTATGCGTCTGCAACCGCCCTGGCGATTCCGCTGTCATCCGCCTCCGAATTTTCGTCTCCAGGAATACGCAGGCTGTCGATTACAACCGGCGCCCCGCCTTCGTTCCCGGCCTTCGACCAGGCCTGACGCAGGTCGGTATTCTGTAAAGCGTCCGGACCGATCGCAATGATGACGTTTATCCCCATTTCGGCCAGTGTGTCGATGCATTTGCGGAACGGCGCCGGTTGATCCGCCTGACGGCGCCAAACCTCCGCGTCGAATGCCTCGTCCGGTGCAACGACCCGCCCCATTACGCTGCTGACGTAGTCGAGCGAAGGCGGCGCGCAAGCGACATCGGTCACAAGTTCATCCGTGCCCCACGCCAACGCAAGTCGCAGTCCTTCCTCAAGGCTGAAGATACCCGCCGCCTGTGCCGCCGACAGATCTCCGGGACCTCGTCCAACGACCGCGTGCGGTCTAATACCCACACTGGACCACAGCGCCGTGAGCGCGCATTCCAACGCGTAATCGGCCGGGTGCGCCCACGCCGGGTCTTCCGGAACATCCTCCGATCCGGCGCGGCCCAACATCACGTCCAGCAGCGAATCGCCGCGAATCCGGCCAAAAGCCTCCTCGCAGCGATCCAGGACCGCACGGGCCACCGGCTCCGTTTCGTATAATGTCCGACCCAGGCCCGTCCGTTGGATGCCCGACCCCCCGAATGCGAA
This sequence comes from uncultured bacterium, assembly GCA_964551635.1. Lineage (GTDB taxonomy): Bacteria > Latescibacterota > UBA2968 > UBA2968 > JAAXHE01. Next base: position 3,130 of record CAZKDZ010000120.1, read on the forward strand.
TACAACCTTCCCCGCATCCGCCGGTTCCGGTGAATCGGGAGCATCGGCGACCGCCTTCAATCCGTCTCGTAACGACCCGGCATCGCTGAAGACCACGCCTGCCCTGTAGTCGAAATGGCTCCGCCCCGTACCCGCGGTCCATGCCATGTCGGCGAGCAATTCCTGTACCGCCTCATCGGAAGCAGTCGTCCCGGCCCTGACGTCAAGCCAGGTGAGATAACGCCTCGCCAGATCGGCCAGCGCGCCACCCGCCTTTCCGGAAAGCGGGAGGAAACGCGTCTTTCGCGCCTGCAACGCCTCGTTTTCCGGCAGCGGCAGGTCGGCCATCGGCTCCGGCAGCGATACGTCCACGGGGCACGGGGCGCCGGTGAGGACGGGGTCTGCATCCGCGCGTGAATCTTCCTCCGGCACATACCCTTCCACCACGACGTGGGCGTTCGTGCCCGATATGCCGAAGGCGCTCACCCCTGCGCGCGGCGGTCGATCGGCGAGGGCCGGCCATTCGGTGTTGGCCGACACCACGCGCACGGGGAGACGGTCCCAGTCCAGGTTCGGGTTCGGGTCGTGGAAGTGCAGGTTACGCGGGATCACGCCACGATGCATCGCCAGCACGGTCTTGATGAGGCTTGCGACCCCCGCGGCCGGCTCCAGATGCCCGATGTTCGTCTTCACGGTGCCAATCAACAGCGGCCGGTCGGCCTCGCGTTCCCTGCCGTACACCGCTGCTGCGGCCTGCACCTCGATCGGATCGCCGAACCCCGATCCGGACCCGTGCGCCTCGAGATAGTCCACTTCCGACGGGTCGACACTCCCGCGCGCGAGGGCAGACTCGATGACCCGCTCCTGTGCGGGGCCGTTCGGCACCGTCGGTCCGGCGGCGGCGCCGTTCTGGTTAACCGCCGAACCACGAATCACGCCCCAGATGCGATCTCCGTCGGCCTCCGCTTCGCTCAAGCGTTTCAGAACGACCATACCACAGCCCTCCGCTCGCACGAAGCCGTCGGCGGACGCATCGAAGGCCCTGCACCGTCCGCTTGGCGACAGCATCCCCAGATCGACCATTTCACGCGTAAGCGAAGGCGAAAGAATGGCGTGCGAGCCCCCGACCAGGGCCATGTCCACTTCCTCGTTCCACAGGGCGGCGGCGGCATAATGTACCGCAACCAGTGACGACGCGCAGTTGAGTTCCACCGGGATGGTGGGTCCTTCGAGTCCCAGCGCGAAAGAAAGACGCCCGACGGCCATGCTGGCGGCTGTGCCCAGGTAGCTGACGCCGTAGGCGCTGCCTGTCATCAGGTCCCGGTATTCGCTGGTGGAGATGCCCGCATAGACTCCGGTGCGGCTGCCCCGGAGCAAGTCCGGATTCATCCCCGCGTCTTCAATCGCCTGCCAGCTTGTCTCCATGAGCATGCGCTGCCGCGGATCCATCGTGCGCGCCTCAATTGGCGCGATCCGAAAGAACCTGGAATCAAACCGGTCAATCTCATCCACGAAGCCGCCCTGGCGGTACGCGGCGTACTCAGCCGGAAGCTCTTTGGTGAGACCGCCCCATGTGCCTGAATCTCCGCGTCCGTCCGTCACCGCGTCCTTGCCCGCCACGAGTTGATTCCAGAACGTATCGATATCCGGTGCGCCGGGGAACCGGCACGCCATACCCACGATCGCAATGCCGTCGTTCTCTTTCTCCCGCGGCGTAACGGCAATGACCTCCGGCTCGGGCTCTTCCGCAGGGGCCGGTCCAGTGCTGACCCCGCCCAGTTCTTCAGCGAGGTGACTTGCCAGGCTGGCGATGTCCGGGTAGTCGAAGACCACGGTATTGGGCACGACGTACTGATCGGTAAATGCCCGATTCAGGCGGTTTCGCAGTTCTACCGCCATAAGCGAATCCATGCCCAGATCGAAGAAACCCACCGAAGGCTCCGGTGCCGCCGGAAGCCTGAGCACCGCCTGCACTTCCTGCTGCAGGAACGACACGAGCAGTTCCTCCGGGGCCGCGGGCGTTCCCTGCAGCCTGGACATCAGGTCCTCCGAAGACGCGGCCGCGCCGGTCTCTTCATCCGTCGTCGCGGAAAGCAGATCATCGAGAAATGGCGGCCGGTCTTCGACAGCTTCCTCGAACACGGACCAGTCCATCGACATCACCACGGAAGTCGTAACGTCCTGGCGTACGAGCTGGTCGAATGCCCGCATACCCTGCTGCGGGGTGAACCAGCGCCCGCCCAGCGCCGAACGCTGCCGGTCGATGCGTTCCCGCTGTTCCGCCGCCTCGCCGATCTCAGACCATGCCCCCCAGGCGATGGCCTGTCCGGGGAGTCCCAGCGAACGGCGGTGACCCGCGAGCTGATCCAGAAACGCATTGGCCGAAGCGTGGTTGGCCTGCCCCGGATTTCCCATGACGCCGACCCGGCTGGAGAACAGCACGAACATGTCCAGATCGCGGTCCATCGTTGCCCGGTGCAGGTGCCAGGCGCCCAGTATCTTCGGCCAGAGCACCGTTTCGAACCGGTCCCAGGTCTGGTTGGTCAGCGCCCCGTCGGAGAGCACGCCCACGCTGTGGATCACGCCCCCGAGCGGTGGGAGCGTCGCATCCATCCTGGCCAGCATCTGATCGATCGCGGCGGCGTCCGTCACGTCCGCGAGTTCCACCTGTACCGTAGCGCCGGACTCCCGCAGCCTGCCAATCGCTTCCTCGGCCTCTTCATCGGGCGCACGGCGTCCGTTCAATACGATGGCTCCCGCTCCGCGTTCGGCCAGCCAGGCGGCGACAGCGCATCCGATACCTCCCAGTCCGCCTGTAACGAGATAGGTCCGGTCCTGCCGCAACCTGCCGTTCTGCACGGGCGGAGTCGTTACCACGATCTTGCCGAGGTGGCGTGCGGCGCGCATGAAGCTCAGGGCGGCGCCGGCCTCGGCGAGGGGCCAACGGCTGTGGGTGATCGCTTCGAGTTCTCCGGACGCGAGGCGAGCCATCACGTCCCGAAGGACCCTTCCCACCCATTCGGGGTCGGTCTTTTTCATGACATCCAGTTCCAGGATGTCGTAGGGTACGTCCGGCCTCACCGCCGCCATCTCCTCCTCGCTGAAGATGTCCCGCCTAGCCAGTTCCACGAAGCGCCCGCCGTGCCTGAGGCAGGACAGGCTCGCCTCGATGAAGCCCTCGCCCGTAAGGCTGTTCAGCACCACGTCCACACCCTTGCCGTCCGTGGCCTCCATGATTTCCCGGCCGAAGTTCGTCGTGCGGCTGTCGAAAATGTGTTTCACGCCCAGCGATCGGAGATACGCCTGCTTGGGCGCGCTCGCCGTGGCGAAGACCTCCGCCCCCGCGGCCTGCACCAGCTGGATGGCAGCCAGCCCGACGCCGCCCGCGCCCGCATGAATCAGAACCCGTTCGCCTGCCTCCAGCCCGGAAAACTCGAATGACAATGCCGCGGACACGAACGCGCTTGGCACCGTGGCAAGTCCGGAGACGGAATATCCCGACGGCGCGGGCGCCACCAGTTGCTCGTGTGTAACCATCTGCTGCGCGAACGCGCCGAAGCCCAATCCCACCACGTGGTCGCCCACCGAGACGGTTGATACTTCGGAGCCGACCTCGAGAATGCGGCCGCACATTTCCCTGCCGAGATTGCCCTCTTCGATAAAGCCGAGCGACCGGAATACATCCCAGAAGTTGAGCCCGGACGCCTCCACTCCAACGCGGACCTCGCACGGCTCGAGAGACCGGGCGGGCAGCGGGAGGACCTGCGGGCGGTCGAACACACCAGTGGTGTCCGGAGCCAGCACCCAATCCGACTCCTCGGGTAGCGACAGCCGCTCACCTTCGGTCCCCGCCCGGACCAGCCGCGCGACCTGACGGCGTCCGGACCGAAACGCGATGTGATTCTCTGAATCCGGATAGAGAAGCTCGTTGACGAGATCCGGCGCGGGCGCCATCTCACCCGGGTCCAGATCGATCATCCTCGGCTGAAGATGCGCAGCTTCACGGGCTACGGCCTTGCCGAAGCCCCACAGCGTTGCCCCAACGAGTTCTCCGCCCCGCTCACGTTCCAGTATCTGGGCGCCGCGGGTGATCAACCAGACTCCGTTTTCAGGAACTGCATCGGAATCGGCGATGCCCTGCACGAGCGCGAGCGCGCTCGCTCCCGTTTGCCTCACGTCCTGGGCCATTTCCTGCGTTGTGGCCTGGGCCCCGTGACCGTCCAGTCCCGCGAGGTGTACAACGCCGCGCAGCGGCACTTCCTCCGGCAGACCTGCCAGAAGCGCACACCAGGACTCGCGCCGGTCCGTTTCAATGGAAGCGTTGAATACGCCCGGGCCGTCGCCCGCAGGCATTTTGTCGTCCTGCGTTCCGCTGCCGGCAAGCACGACCGTCTGGTTCCGCGCGGCCAATTCGGCCGCCAATCCCCCCGCGGTACCTCCCCGGTCCGCGGCCAGAACCCACACCCCGGGCGCCTCGGCCACTTTCGCCGGACCCTGCGCCACGATGACACCCTTGTCCAGCGTCCGGGACGTGTCGGACTCATCCACCACTCCCAGAACTTCCACACCTTCAAACCCTGCGCCGCCCAGAGCGTAACGCCATACAGAGGGACTGGCGAGGGCGTGGTGTGGACGGTAGTCGTCGGCGAACCGCCACCAGCCGTCCAACTGGCCGAATGTCAGGTCCATCCATCCCAGACCGCTCAGGTTTTCAAGCGCGATCAGATGCCCCGACGGCGCGAGAAGGTCCCGGCAGTGGCCCAGCGTCTCGGTCAGGTACCGCGTCGCGTGCAGCACGTTGGATGCGATCAGCAGGTCGTATCCGTGGGCGTCGAAGCCCTGCTCGACCGGGTCCTTTTCGATATCCAGCGGACGGTACTCGATGCAACCGCCGCCGTCGCCGAACCGCGCCTCCGCCTCGGAAAAGAAACCCGCGGATATATCCGTATACATGTAGTCGAACTGCCCGTCGGGAAGTTCAGGAAGTACGGAAGCGGTCGCCGACCCGGTTCCCGCACCGACCTCGATGACCCTCAGGCGCCGGCCTTCGGGCAGCGCGGCAACGAGCGCTTCGACCGCATCCGCCAGCATACGGTTGGCCGCGCGCGCGACCGGCGCCTTCAGATACAGATCGGCCGCTGTCGGTTCACCGCTGCTGAACAGAAGCGTCAGCGGGTCTTCAAGACCGCGAAGCACCTCCGCCAGGGCGATGCCGGAACGCCGGAACAGGCCGATCTCGATCTGGCCGTCCAGGTGCCGGTCGGCCATGTGCGAAGCATACTCCTCGAGGTCGGCGGGCAGGCCGTCGGGAAGCGGATCCCCTGGCCCCGTGACGACGGTGAATCCGTCGCCCGTTTCCTTCACGACCCCTGACCTGGCGAGCATCTCAAACAGCCTTCGAAAGAGGCGCCTGTGCTCCGGGAGGACGTCCAATTCTTCCCGCAACACCTCCGGGTCGACGGTTTCTCCGACCTGCCTTTGCCAGCCCAGTTCCTCCAGGGTCGCAAGCGCACGGGACCGGGACCACCTTTCCAGGTCCGAAAGCAGGGCGTCCCGGTCATCGGGATCGACTCCCGCGTCCCTCAGATAGCCGGCGAACGACTGTGAGCCGGACGCGACGTCCGCCGGACCCGGGAAGAAGCCCGCGGATGTGATTCGGACAGGAAGGTCGCGTTCACGCCAGACGACCTCGTACAAGAGATCTTTGACGCCTTCGACCGCCGCGAGCAGCGCTTCCTGCGTCGCGCGTTTCACGGTATAGCCGCTCAGGCGGCCCAGAGGGGCTCCGTTCGGGTCGTAGATGTTGATTTCACCGCTGAGCACTTCCGGCGGCTCGCCCGTCGCGGCTTCCGCCTCGCTGGATGCTTCGGTGAGCCGCACGTGACAGAGGACCCGGTCCGGCAGCGGTCCCGCCAGCCAGAGCCGCTCCCAGGCAAACGGCAGATACGTGGCGCCGCCCTCCCTGCCTGCCAGATTGCGCGCCGCACCCACAACCTGAAAACAGCCGTCCAGCACGAGCGGATGGACATCCAGACCATGCCCTGAAAGCGCCTCGGGAAGAGACACCTCGCCCAGCGCCTCACCGGGACGAGACCAGGTCCTGCCAAGCGTCCGGAAGAACGGACCCAGGTCGACGCCGGTACTCGCCCTGTGGCGGTAGTATTCCGCCACGTCCAGTGGCGAAAGCTCGGTCTTCAGGCCATCGGGGTCGATCCGCCCCCCCGGCTCTGAGCCCGCGGCTCCGGGTGCAAGCGCGCCCTCCACGTGGACGGTCCAGTCTCCCTCGCCTCCTCTGCTGAAGATCCGGACGCCGCGCGGCGAACCCGGTTCGCCCGTTTCGAGCATGACCTGCATCCTCCGGCCGGCGTCACCCGTCCCGTCTTCGTCCTCTTCGAAGACCATGGCATTGTGCAACTGGAAATTCTCCACAACCACCGGGCCGCCTTCCTCCAGGCGGGACGCTGCGCAGGCCATCGCGCCATACAGCGCACCGGGCGCGACGATCCGGCCGAATACCTTGTGGTCGTTCAGCCAGGCCGGGTCCGAGGGAAACACTTCCGTCTCGAACGTGACCTCTCCGCGAGCGGATTCGTGCCGGTCGCCGAGAAGCGGGTGACCGGCGCCGCCGGCCCGTCGTCTCGGCGGCTGGATCCAGTGTCGCTGGCGCTGAAACGGATAGCTGGGCACTGAAATCCGCCGGCGCGTCTCTCCCGCGAAGAGCCCGGAAAAATGAACCGGGAGTCCCGCCTCGTAGGCTTCAGCCACCGCCCCCACGAATCCGTCCGTATTTCCCGGTTCCTCTCCGCCGTTCGACGGCGGGCGGAGGCTCGACAGCACCAGCGGCGGCGTCGACCCGGACGATTCCGGCCAGGACGCGGACGCCATTGGCGCAAGGACCGATCGCGGACCGATCTCCAGCACCGCGTCCACGCCCAGATCCGCCAGTGTCTTCACGCCCTGGGCGAACGCCACGGGCTCCCGGGCATGCCGCCTCCAGTAGGCGCCGTCCTGAGTCTGATCGGGGTCGACTGCCGCGCCCGTCAGATTGCTGACGACGGTAAGGGAGGGGGACTGGATCTCAAGGCTGCTGACGAAGGTTTCCAGGTCGTCCAGAATGGGCTCTACCAGGCCGCTGTGGAACGCTTTGGTCGTGTTCAGCCGCCTGACCCTGACGCCCTCCGCGGCGAATCGATTCGAGATCGCCTCAATGCCCTCGACAGGACCACTGACAACCTGATGGGTGCCGTTGTATCCCGAGATGCTCAGCCCGGCATCCGCGGAAGTCGTGCTCACAACCTCCTCCACGCGATCCGCGGGCGCAAACACCGCGGCCATGCTTCCCTCGCCCATCGTAGACATCAGCTTGCCGCGTACGGCGGCGAACCTCATCCCGTCCTCCAGGCTGAATACGCCTCCCGCCTGCGACGCCGCAATTTCCCCGATACTGTGTCCCAGGACCACGTCCGGACGGACACCGACGCTCGACCAGAGCGCGGTCAGCGCGCATTCCAGTGCGTACAATGCCGGCTGTTCCCACGCTGTGTCGCCGAGTTCTCCCTCGTCCCCGGCGCTTCCGAACATCATGTCCAGCAGCGAGGCTCCCCGTTCTTCAAGAATGACCGCCTCGCAGCGATCCAGCACCGCACGCGCCACCGGTTCACACTCGTACAGGTCCCGTCCCATGCCAACCCACTGGCTCCCCTGACCTGTATAGGCAAACGCAACCCGGGACGGCGGTCGCGACGACCTGGAACTGCGTCCTTCCGCGACTTCCTTCAGTTGGTTTCGAAGTGATTCGACGTCGCGGAAGACGACCCCTGCGCGGTGATCGAAGTGGCTCCGGCCTCCGCCCGCGGTCCATGCCATGTCCGCGAGTATTCCCTTTTCTCCCGAAGCGAGTTCGCCATTGTGTTCGTCGAGCCACGAAAGATAGCGTCCCCCCAGGTCGCTCAGCGCGCCATCGGATTTTCCCGACAAAGGAAGAAGGCGAATCGGGCGCGAGTCGACCTTTTGAGTGGTTAGCGGCAGGTCACCCATCGCCGGCGGGAGGGAAACCGCCACCGGTTTCGCGGCGCCGGCATTCCCCGATTCTCCCGGAGAGGCGCCGTTCGGCGCACAGTATTCCTCCATTACAATGTGCGCGTTGGTCCCGGAAATGCCGAAGGAGTTCACCCCGGCGAGGCGTGTCTTCCCGGAACGTTGCGGCCAGTCCAACATCGAGGTCGTCACCTGCAGGGGCAGACCGTCCCAGTCCACGCTCGGATTTGGATCTTGAAAATGGAGGTGTTTCGGAATCACGCCCCGGTTCAGCACCAGCGCGGTCTTGATCACTCCCGCGACGCCGGCGGCCGATTCGAGATGGCCGATATTGGTCTTGACCGACCCGATGAGGAGTGGCCGGTCGTCCGTCCGTCCGTGCCCGTAGACACTGGCCACGGCATTGATCTCGATCGGATCGCCCACGGTGGTACCCGTACCGTGCGCCTCCAGGTAATCCACGTCCAGCGGGGAGATGCCCGCGTCGGACAATGCGGTTTCGATCACCTCTTCGAGCGCCGGCGTATTCGGTACCGTCAGCCCCGTACTGGCCCCGCCGTGATTCACGGCCGCACCCCGGATCACCGCCCAGATGCGGTCTCCGTCGGCCTCCGCCTCGCTCAGCCGCTTGAGGACGATGACTCCGCAGCCCTCACCGCGCACATAGCCGTTCGCCGAGGCGTCAAAGGTCTTGCATTGCCCGTCCGGAGAGAGCATCATCGCGTCAGCGCGCAACTCGTAGATGCGCCCGTTCAGGATCGCCTGCACGCCGCCGGCGATCGCCAGGTCCGCTTTCCCCTGCTGCAGGTCCGCCACCGCGTCGTGGACGGATACCATGGACGATGCGCACGCGGCGTCGACCGCCTTGGCCGGCCCCCTCAGCCCCAGGACGAACGAGACCCGCCCGCTCGCGCCGTTCAGATTCGTGCCGCTTAGCGCATAGAGACAGCCGGCAGCCTCGTCGGGCTTGATTGAATCCACCACGAGCATCCGGTATTCGTCGTTGCTGATCCCCGTGTAGACGCCAGTGAGGCTCTCTTTTAAACCCTCCGGATCGATTCCCGCGTCCTCAAGGGCCTCCCAACTCGTCTCAAGCATCATTCGCTGCTGCGGATCCAGGAACTCCGCTTCCACGGGCGAAATCCGGAAGAATGCATCGTCGAAAAGGTCGATGTCGTCGACGAACGCTCCGAAACGGCAACCGTCGCTGCGAACCGCGTCGTCCGGGAAAAGCAGGCCCCAGCGGCCTGTCCCCGAGCCCGGTATCCCCTCACGTACGGCGTTGCCCCCGTTTCTGAGCAGTCGCCAGAATGAAGCGATGTCCGGCGCGCCGGGGAACCGGCACGCCATACCCACGATTGCTATCGGCTGCGAGGAGCCGTATTCAGCGCGGTTTTCGTTCAGGTTTCCCGAAGATGCAAGGTGCCTCACTTCTTCCATTGTGTCCTTCTCCTATTGCGCAAACGCCTGCGACCGGTCCGGATGAGACCTCACAAGGCAGGCAATCTCTCCCCACTTCCGTCTCACGTCTTCCCGCTTTTTTCGGGACCGAGGGCATCCCGCCATCTCAGCGCCGTCGTTGTAACTGCGGGGGCAACCGACCGAATTCAATTGCCCGAACTTCGCTCAAGCGTTTCCAGCCACCGATACCCGTACGTCGGGATATTGTTTGACGGCGGCGTTACGCCGCCCGGGAACATGCTGAATCGCACAACGCGTAATCGGTAGCTATAGCCGTGTACCGGATTGAAGCCAACGATCTCACTCAGGAACGGGGCTCCATTGACAACTCTGCAGTAGATGGAGCGATCATCGTTGCAGTGCACCCGGCCAGGCCCAACAACGATTATTTCCTCGTCGGCGCCCGTCACCTCGTCCTTTGCGACAACTTCATCCAGCACATGGCGGTCGTCGGCATATTTGTTTACATTTAATGTGTAGTAAAAACCCGCCACATATTCAAAGTTCGTGATGATGTCGTCGTATGGAACACCGTCAATCAGCAGGCAGAAGTCATCCGTATTCGAGCACGTAACCCGCGTGGGCCCCACCAGCAGTGTCGCCGGAGTGGATGGAGCGCGGGTCTTTTCCAGTTGTTCCAGCAGGCGATAGGCATAACGGCCTGCATCCTGCGGCGGTTCTCCTCCATTCCAGGGGTCGTATTTTCCAATCCGCAGCCGGTAGGTGTAGCCGGCTTCGAAGGTAAAGCCACCGATGGCGTCGTAAAACAACCTGCCGTCAACCACCATGCAGGTCTGTTCGCCGACGCCGTAACACCTGGCGAGGGTCGGCCCCACGGTGACTTCAACGATCTCGATATAGCTTGGTCCGACCGCATCGTCGCAGGCGGCAGTTGCCAGGAACAGCATTACGGGCAATAAAACTCTCCCGGTACGCATGCGGAGTACCTCCAGGGGGGTATATTTCCTTTTGCGTTGTTCCCGGCAATCCGGTCTTATCCGCTCGACTGTCCGCCACGTCCCGTCGCGGCATCAGAGCTTCCACACGGCGGCGGGTATGCTCTGAAGTTGACAAGACCGTCGCATCCGTTGTAACTTTTAATATATAATATAAAATCGACGTTTGAACAATGGCAGGAGGAAGGCTTTCGGAAATATCGGCCTGCACGGTAATCCGCGAATGGGCCGATTGTAACCTTCGCGGGTCGATTTTCCGACGACCTCAGGAGCCGGCGGGAGTGGTTGGCATGTCATTGGTTAGTCGACGAATTCCGGATTCGATTGTTGTTCTGATTCGCCATCTTCAGGGCCCGGCCCTGATCGTCTAACAGTCCGTTGAGAAAATCGCTCTGCAGGCGAGGTCGAAGACAAGGCGCGCAACCGGGTCCCATCCTGCGATTCGGCGAGGGAGCGCAGGTTTTCGACCGCAAGGGCAGGCCATAGCCCGGATGGGCTCTTTCAGCGGGCTGCCAGGGGAGACAGTCGGTGCGCGTATTGCTGTTTTGCTGGCTGGTGCTGGGGTGGGTGACGGTTTCGGCCCAGCCCAACGGCTATATCGAAGGGACGGTAAAAGGGGAGGGCGGTGAGTCCCTTCCCGGCGCCAATGTCGTGGTTTCGGGTGTGGACTTCGGGAAGCAAACCCGTGCGGCGACCGGCGACGAGGGGCGGTTCCGGTTCGCCGTTCCGGCGGGGAATTACCGGATCGAGTTTACATTCATAGGATACAGGTCCGAGATTCGAGAGAACGTAACGGTACAGTCGGGCCGATCCACCACGCTGGAAGTGATCCTGAAGGAGCAGGTTATCTTTCTCGAGAAGAGCGTGGTCTCCGCTTCGCGCCGCAGGGAAAAGATCCTGGACGCTCCCGCATCGGTCTCGGTGGTCGAGACCGCCGATATACGCAACAATCCCTCGATGAACGTGGCCGACCACGTGAAGAACCTGCCGTCCGTGGACTTCGCGAAAACCGGACTGGCGAACAGCAGCATCGTGGTGCGCGGCTTCAACAGCGTTTTTACGGGCACCCTGCTCATGATGACGGACAACCGGCTTGCCAGAGTGCCGTCCGTGCGGGTCAACGCCCCGAATTTCATTCCCATTACAAGCGACGATGTGGAACGGATCGAAGTGGTCCTGGGGCCCGGATCGGCGTTGTACGGACCCAACAGCGCCGACGGTGTTATGCACATCATCACCCATTCGCCCTTTACCTCGCAGGGCACGAGTGCGCATTTCGGATACGGAGAGCGCAACCTGCGCCAGGCCTCGATTCGCCACGCGGGCAAGGTTGGAGACCGGGTGGGCTACAAGGTTTCCGCCCGTTACTACACTGGGACGGAGTGGGAGTATATCGACCCGGAGGAGGTGAGGGCCAGAGAACGCCGGGAGGAGCAGATTGCGGCGGGACTGAACCTGTCGTCTCTTCCGCTGCGCAACCCCGAAACCAACAATCTCGGGCTGGAGGCGCGCCTGGACTGGCGCGCCGCCGACAACTTCACCGCCATTTTTTCGGCCGGGCACAACAAGGCGGACCTGGTCGGGCTCACCGGCGTTGGGGCGTCCCAGACGAGAGACTGGCAGTACAACTACGTTCAGATGCGCGTGCTTTACGACGACTGGTTCGTCCAGGCCTTCCGCAACTGGACCGATTCCGGCGGCACTTTCCTGCTGCGTACGGGCGATCCCGTGGTGGACAAGTCCTCCCTCACGGTCTTCCAGGCGCAGCACGTGTCGAAACCGGGAACCCGCCAGCGGTTCACGTATGGCCTGGACGCACTGTTTACGCGGCCGGATACCGAAGAAACCGTCATGGGCAGGAACGAGGATGACGACGACCTGAATGAGTTCGGGGTCTACCTGCAGAGTGAAACCTCCCTGTCCAAAATGGTTGACCTCGTGCTTGCCCTGCGCTACGACTACCACAGCCGCCTCCCGGACCCCGAATTCTCGCCCAGGGCCGCGCTGGTATTGAAGCCGAAGTCAACCCAGACGTGGCGACTGACGTACAACCGGGCTTTCACCACGCCCACCTCGAACAATCTCTATCTCGATCTGCTGGCAACCAGAGACCCCTTCGGGTTCAGCGGAATCTTCTCGCCGATGTTCACGGCGCGCGGTCTGGCGTTCGACCCGATCGATCTCTGGACCCAGGGCAACTACCAGGACAACGACTTCGGCTTCACGTTCCGGCGGGAGGGCGGCCGGCCCCTTTTCCGCTCTCCGTTTGCCCCGATGGCCGGCCTTCCAGCCGATCAGTATCTGCGTCTGGACGACCCGGAATTCACCAACGTGATGTGGGGTGTCGGCAGGCAGGTGGTACTCGAGCAGCTATTGCCGACGGTAAAGGGAATGGCCGCCGACATCCTGATCCAACAGGGCATGGGCGCCGAAGAAGCCCGGGCTGTTGCGAATGGACTGGCCGAAGCCTTTCCCGGTATCGTTCCCGAGCGATTGACGGGTCTTCGTAACGTCATGGGCCGGCTGAACATCGCAACGCCGCCACTGGGCGAACAGCAGGAGAATGTCCTGCAGCCGTTTTTCTTCGTGGAGTCGGACGGCGTCACGCCGGTGACCGCCTATGACGTTCCGCGCATCCAGTCCGCGATCACCCGGACGATCGAGTTTGGCTATAAGGGCGTCATTGCGGACAAATTCATCGTGGCCGCGGACCTGTATCAGTCCAGGATCGAAAACTACGTGGGTTCGGTTTCGGTGGAAACCCCCAACGTGTTTCTCGAACCCGGGAGTCTGGCCGAGGCTCTGAACCGGGGATTCGAACAGACGTTGTCCGATCCGGCCAACGCGGTGCTCGCCGCCGGTCTCCAGCTGATTGACAATGTGCAGGTTCCCGGACTCCTGGAGGGCAACCGGAACGGTTCTCCGGTAGACGAATTGACCGCCATCTTCGTCGCAGGGGCGGCGGCGATTCCCTACGGAACGGTGTCCCCGGAACAGGCGTCCGATCCCTACGCGATGGTGTTGACCTACCGCAATTATGAAGATATCACGATCCGCGGGCTGGACCTTGGCCTGGCCTGGTATCCGACGGTACAATGGAGACTTAGCGGCAACTATTCATACGTGAGCAAGAACTTTTTCAAGAACCTGAAATACACCGATGTACCGGGCGTTGGCGATATTACCCTGAATTCGCCCCGGCACAAGTTCAAACTCGGGGCTTCATACGACTTCTCCGGGCTGGGCCTTTCGGTTGGCAGCGCGCTGCGCTTCACCGATTCCTTTCCCATGCAGTCCGGGGTGTACGTGGGCGACGTGGATGCCTATACGGTTGTCGACATGTCGGTGAAATACCGCTTGCCCGTCGAAAGGGACGTGGACCTGCACCTGGACGCGAGCAATCTTCTCAATACGCGCTATCGTTCATTCATCGGCGCGCCGGAAGTGGGGCGGCTCGTCTTCAGCCAGATCAGCATGCGGTTTTGATATGGCCGCATGACGGCAAAAGAGGGGGTGCGGCGGCTGCCGCACCCCCTCTTTTGCGAGGCCGTGTTTTATTGCTCACGCCTGGCAGCAGGCCGTCAGCGGAGAATTCGCAAGGGTAGCGTGATGAGCCGGGTGACAGATGCTGACATGACGGGGACACTTGATCGCGCAAGGGGGGCGCTGGTGGGGCTGGCGCTGGACGATGCGCTCGGAACGACGCTGGAATTCGCATCGAGGGACGCGAAGCCGCCGGTAACCGGCCCGGTTGGGGGCGGTCCGTTCGGGCTGGTCGCCGGGGAATGGACCGACGATACCAGCATGGCCCTGTGCCTCGCGGAATCGCTGCTTGAACGGAGCGGGTTGGACGTTCACGACCTGATGGTGCGGTTCCTCCGTTGGCGCGAGGAAGGGCACAACTCGGTCACCGGTGCGTGTTTCGATATCGGGAACGCCACGGACGCCGCGCTCCGATCTTTTAAGAAAACCGGTGAGCCGCTCAGCGGCAGCACCGATCCGCGAAGCGCCGGAAACGGTTCGCTCATGCGGCTCTCGCCTGTGGCGATCCGCTGGTGGCACGATCGAGGCAAAGCGACGGCGGCAGCGAGGTTGCAGAGCCGGACCACGCACGGCGCCATACAGGCGGTAGAGGCCTGCGCGCTTTTTGTAGAACTGCTGATCGAGGCGATTGCCGGCGCGCCGAAGGAGACCGTCATGCGCGCCAGAGGCTGGGCCGGCGACGCGCTGATCGCCGGCGTGGCCGCCGGATCGTGGCGCGCAAAAGGGCGCGTTGACATCTCGTCATCGGGATACGTTGTACACACGCTCGAAGCTGCGCTGTGGTGCGTGGACAGGTCGGATTCCATCGAGGACGCCCTGATTCTGGCCGCCAATCTCGCCGGTGACGCCGACACCGTGGCCGCGGTGACCGGTCAGCTCGCCGGCGCCCTTTGGGGCGTTTCCGGCGCCCCGGCCGGGTGGCTTGAAAAGCTGGCCTGGTGCGACCGCATCGAGGCGCTCGCCGCCGGCCTCTTCGAGGCGGCCAACAGCGAGCGGTCCGCCGCCGCCGTGTGAATTGCGATTGCCGGTAATCGACACCTGTCGAACCGCCTGAACGTCATTCTATCGGAATTTTCACATTCAGGAGTCGGTAGTTTCCTGCTTCCTCATTCGATCCCGGGCCTTTCTGGAGATGCGGTTCCAGACGCCTGTGAGCCCCATCGCCTTCTTCATTTCCTTCAACGTCTCATCGGCGACCACCTGCACGCGCTGCGTTCCTTCGTACAGTATTTTCTCCACGTACCCTGAATCGGCTTCGTATTGCGCCCTCCGCTCCCGGATCGGATCGAGGAAGTCGTTCAGCGCCCGGGTGAGCTTTTCCTTCACCTCCACGTCGCCGACCGTCCCCTTGAGGTACCTTGTCTTCAGATCCGCTACTTCATCCCCGTCCGGGTTGAACGCGTCGTGGTAGACGAACACGGGATTCCCTTCCACCCTGCCGGGTATGTCGGCTCTGACCCGGTTGGGGTCCGTAAACATCCCCCGCACCTTCTTCCTCACAGTCTGTGCATCGTCGGAAAGAAAAATCGCATTGTCAAGGCTCTTGCTCATCTTGGCCTGGCCATCCGTACCCACCAGAACGGGGACCTCGCCGATCAGCGCGTCCGGAATCGGGAAGACGTCCCCGTAGTAGCTGTTGAACCGACGGGCAATTTCCCGGGTGACCTCCACGTGCGCCAGGTT
Source organism: uncultured bacterium (assembly GCA_964551635.1). Lineage (GTDB taxonomy): Bacteria > Latescibacterota > UBA2968 > UBA2968 > JAAXHE01. The sequence continues at coordinate 18,789 of CAZKDZ010000120.1, forward strand.
GTCCTTGCCCACCGGAACCAGGTGCGCCCTGGGGGTCAATATATCCGCGGCCTGCAAGATGGGGTATCCTACCAGCCCGAAGGGGATCGCCTCTTCGTCCAGCCTGGCGGCGCGCGCCATGTCCTTGATGCTGGGCAGACGCGCGACTCTCGGCAGCGTCACCAGCATCTCGAAGAACAGGTTCATCTCGTATACGGCGTGGATTGCCGACTGCAGATAAATGGTCGACCTGGACGGATCGATACCCACCGCCAGATAGTCCAGCAGCATCTCCCGTACGTTTTCCCGCAGGGCATGGATGTGCTCTTTCTGCGGCCGCGTCGTGAGCATGTGCAGGTCCGCCACCAGGAAAAAGCACTCGTATTCGTCCTGCAGCCGCACCCGGTTCTTCAACGAGCCGACGAAGTGTCCCAGGTGCATCTTCCCCGTGGGCCGGTCGCCCGTGAGGATGCGTTTCCGTTCATCCATAACCCTTACCTCCAAAAAAAATCCCCGCCGTGGGCCGGCGGGGACGTTGATCTTGAAATATCGAATCTCAAATTCAGCACGCAGTCAGCCGGCCGGCACGATTGAAGTCGTACCACCACCAGCCTCCGGAATGTCCGTCGCGCACTGCCATTTTCATTTCCCGGTTTGGAATCATCGTGAAGGACCGGTCAACGATATCGAATTCTCAATGTCCTGTCAAGCGAATTCTGCGCATTCCGACGTTTCCAAACCAGTGGAACGGCTACCCTTTCTCCCTCAACAGTTGCGCCATTTCGACGGCAAAGTAGGTCAGAATCATATCCGCTCCCGCCCGTCTGATAGACGTGAGCGTTTCGACCATGGCCCGCTCCTTCTCCACCCAGCCCCGGTCCGCGGCCGCCAGTACCATTCCGTATTCGCCGGACACGTTGTACGCCGCAATCGGAGTCTCGAAACTTTGCCTCGCGTTCGCGATGACGTCCAGGTACGGCAGTGCGGGCTTCACCATGACCACGTCCGCCCCTTCCTCGATATCCAGCGCGATTTCTCTCATCGCCTCCCGTATATTGGCGGGATCCATCTGGTACGTCTTCTTGTCCTCCGGGACGCCCCGCGCCTTTGCGGGCGCGGACTTGAGCGCTCCCCGGAACGGTCCGTAGAAGCAGGATGCGTATTTGGCGGAATAGGCCATGATGCCCACGCTGCTGAACCCATGGTCGTCCAGCGCTACCCTGATGGCGCCAACTCTGCCATCCATCATGTCAGACGGTGTGACCCAGTCCACGCCCGCTTCGGCGTGAGAGAGCGACATCCTGCATAGCACCTCCACGCTCTGGTCGTTGGCGATCTCGCCGTCGATCAGCAGGCCGTCGTGTCCGTGCGTGGTATAGGGATCCAGCGCCACGTCGGTCTGAACGCAGAGGTCGGGCAGCGCCGCCTTCAGCGCCCGGACCGCCCTCTGGATCAACCCGTCCGGCGCGTACGCCATCGTGGCGCGCTCGTCCTTTTCCTCCGAATATCCGAACAGATTCACGCCGCAGATGCCGAGGCCGTACACCTTCTCGCATTCCCGAACGAGTTCGTCGACGGAAAAGCGGAACTGCTCCGGCATCGAGTCGATGGGTTCGCGCACGCCGGCGCCTTCAGTTACGAACATGGGATAGATCAGGTCCCCGACGTTCAGCACGGTTTCCCGTGCCAGGGTCCTTATGGGTTCCGTGCGCCTCAACCGCCGCGGTCGATGGGTCAGTTCCATACAACCTCTCTTTTCATAAACCCGAACTTACAGGGATAGACAGGATAGACAGGATAAAAGCCGACCAGGATTAAGCAGGATTAGATACAAAGAGCAAGGTCAAAAGGCGACCAGGATTTAGCAGGATTAAGAGCCAGGAGCAGGATCAAAAGCCGACCGGGATTAAGCAGGATAAAAAGCCAAAAGCAGGACCAAAATCGGTCAGGATTAACAGGATTAGAAACGTCCAGAGCAGAAACAGAACCCAATGCAGGATTAGAAGCCACGAGCAGTACAGATGCTTACTTTTCCGGGCCAAAGGGACGAATCCGTACGTCTCTAAACCGCGCTACATCACCCTGAGATATCGGATTTCGCATTTTCTAGCGCGGCTTCGGTATGCTCAGGTGCAACCAAATTGGTGACAGGGAACGCACGCGCACGTTTGATGAACGAATCACTCCCCCCTTGAGGGGGAGTCGCAGAAGCCGAGCCGTCCCCTGAGCCTTGTTGTGAGCCTGTCGAAGGGGCCGGCGACGGCTGATGCGGTGGGGGGATTACAACACCATACGGTATGAACGCAGAAAAATCACATGTACGTATTTTGCGTTGAAGTCCTATTGTAAGGTCTAAAATGCAGTCGCCGCCGGCCCGGGTCGAATGTCGTAGATCGTATCTCGCCGGATGATGGTCCACACACAATCAGAATGTAACCTTGCCGGTGCTGATGTCAACCCTTGTGTTCACGCCGGGCTTGGCGACGTCCTGGCGTGAAAGGGAACAGCGGAGGCGGGTTCGAAAGATGCCCGAGCAATCGGCGTAAACGAACCGCCCGGTTAAATAATCCTGTCCTTCTACAACACTGTTAGGGTAGTAATATAAACTCTTGTCTGGGTGGAAATTACATATGATCTTGGGAGTCGGACCAGGAGGCATGTATGATATTTGCTTTTTTCACGTTCGTAATTCTTGCAACTTTTGGTTTATCATTTCTTGTTGTTCCATTGTATACCTGGCGATTCTACAAGGGATATTCAGCGTATCCTGAACAGAAGTATCGAACCTTTTGGCCTCGATTATGGGCAAGTTATACTGATGGAGTGGTACTCTTTCCAGGTACCTTGATTTTGCAATCCTATGTTACACTAGTGTCCTGTCCCGGAAATAAGTTGCCTAAATTCGACCGCCGAGTCGCCCGGCTCGCAAGGCGCCCGCGCGCAGGCGACCTGCGTATGGTCGGCGAGCGAGGGGAACGCAGCGAGATGGGATGAATCGTCGGTCGAATG
>CAZKDZ010000121.1:0-13516 GCA_964551635.1 uncultured bacterium
GGCCCGTGCAGGTGGACCCGCTGGAAACCTGGGAAGACGGCAGCGTGAAGACCGCGGAGGTCTCGTTTCCGGCGCGGCTCGCCGCCGGAGGCGAGGAAACACTCGCGCTCGAGTACGGAGAGGGGACGCCTCCTCCTCCGCGGCAGCCGAACCCCATCAAGGTTCGCGATCGCAAGGACCGGATCGAGGTGCAGCAGGGACCGGTGATTTACCAGGTCCGCAAGTGGCGTTTCAACTTCGTGGAAAACGTGATATTCGACGGCAGGGCGTTTCACGGGCCGGGAGCGCCCGGACCGGCGCTCCTGCGCAGGGACGGCAGGATCCTGTTTCCGTCGGGCGAAGTCAGGATCGATATCGAAACCCGGGGCCCCCGGTCTGCCCGTCTGCGGGTGGACGGGACCTACGGCGGCGGATACGAATTTGTCGCGTATCTGACATTTTTTTCGGGAGTTTCCTGGTTCCGCGCGGAACACCGGGTGGTATCCGGAGATGTGTCGCAAATTGCGACAGTTGTCGTTGAAAACACCTTCAACCTGCCGGACGCGCCGCTCGTCTCCGCGTTCGGCGCACGGCAACGCGCAGACGGCGAGGGCACGAGTTGGGCCGTGGTGACGGACAATAAGGCGACCGTGGACGTCGCGGCCGTGGGCGCCTGGTCCGGGAAGGACGCCGTCCGCTACGAAGTGGAACACAACGGGCGCTTCCGCACGATCTTCCCCCAACCCGGGCGTCCGGGCATCTTTTACGTGCATTACCTGACAACCCCGCCGATGGACCATCGCCATACGCCGGCGGCGGCGATGGCGTCGGATCCGGAATGCCGGGTTATTTAAAGCCCGAAATGGAAGAAGCAGTGAGCGATACAACGTACCGAGTGGGAATCATCGGCTGCGGGCGCATGGCCAGTACGATGGACGACGAGAAGCGTCGCCAGCCGGGTCGCGTCCCGCAGCCCGGTGTCCTGGCGGGCGCCTACGGTCAGGTTGCGCGGACCCGCGTCGTGGCCGCTGCGGATATCGACGCGGAGAAACTCGCGGAGTTTTCGGCCCGCTGGGGCGTCCGGCGCCTTTATGCCGACTATCGGGAGATGCTTGCGGCGGAAGCCCTGGACATTGTCAGCGTGGCGACGCACGCGCATCTTCACGCCGAGATGACGGTGGCGGCAGCCGAAGCGGGCGTGAACGCGGTCCTGTGCGAGAAGGCGATGGCGACGAACCTGCCCGACGCGGACCGGATGATCGGCGCCTGTCGCGAGGCCGGAACCACGTTGTCGATCCTCTACCACAACCGGTGGGACCCCCTGATGGTCCGCGTGAAAGAACTGGTTGCCGGGGGTACGATCGGGAAATTGATCAGCATCGCGGGCAATATGGGTCCGGAACTGGTGCATGAAGCGACCCACATGTTCGACCTGATGCGGTTCTGGTCGGGCGATGAGGCGGCGTGGGTGTTCGGTCAACTTGACGGCGCGCGGGAGCCCCACGAAGACCCGGGAGGCAGCGGGTACATCCAGTTTCAGAACGGGATGCATGCCTTCGTAAACGCGGTCGAAGGATGTCCGGTGGGATTCGAGTTCGACCTGGTGGGCACGGAGGGCAGGATCCGGATCGGGTACCACGTGGACGAACTCTGGACCGTGTCGGAAGACGTCTATGAGGGACGCGCCCTGGTCGGGAGGAAGATTCCCCAGAATATCGAAGCAAGGAGCGGCGTCGTGAAGGCGATTGAAGAACTGGTCACGTGCATCGAAGAGGGAAAGACGCCTTCGTGCACTGGCGAGGACGGTCGCAAGGCGCTGGAGATCGCGCTGGCATTCCATGTATCGCACCGCGAGGGGGGCGCGAAGGTGGAATTGCCGCTGCAGGATACCTCCTTGACTGTCACGAATCCGAAGTATTTCAGTTAGGGAAAGAGAAGCTGTCAGCCGTCGGCGATCAGCTGTCAGCAAAAGCGGGTAGACGTAAGCCGGTAGACGGAAACGGACCACACCCCGCCACACCACCTGGTGAGAGGGGAGACGGGAGAGGGTAGAGATCGCATGCCGTGTAAGGTTTTATTTCATGCCGCAGGCAAGTCGGAGGAACATATTGGCAATGGCCTCTTCTACCGTCTAACCTCTACCCTCTCACCGCATTTTGGCGACCTCTCTCCCCGGCCCTCTCTCCTAAAGGAAAGAGGGAGAAACCCTGGATCCGGGACTCACACGGAGACACAAAGACACGAAAGGACACAAAGGGAAAGCCGGAAACCGCGACAAGGCGGGCGACCACTGGGGTCGCCACTGCATTTACATCTTCGGCGTGTTTGATTCCGTGCCATTCGCTTGACGAACAATTACAAAATACATACATTGTATGTATGGAGAGAATCCGGTTTGAATGGGACGTGCGAAAGGAACGAACGAACTTCAGGAAACATCGGGTCTCGTTCGAAGAAGCGCGGACGGCCTTCCACGATGAAAACGCGGTTGAATTCTTCGATCCCGACCATTCAGAAGAGGAAGACCGGTTCCTGCTCCTGGGGATGAGTTTCAAACTGCATGTGCTTGTTGTCTGCCATTGTTTTCGAAGGAATGAAACGATCGTACGCATCATCTCCGCTCGAAAGGCCAATAAGATCGAAGAGCTTGACTACTGGAGGAGACGCTCATGAGAGACCACTATGATTTCTCTGAGATGAAGGGACGCAAGAATCCCTACATCAAGCACCTGAAGCAGCCGGTTACCATGCGGCTCGATCAGGACACGGTCACCTATTTCAAGGATATGGCGGCGGAAGCGGGCATTCCGTACCAGACCCTGATCAATCTCTACCTTCGCGATTGCGCGGTCCAAAAACGAAAGCTGCAGATGGAGTGGGCGACATAGCGGCGCGTGTCTGAAAAGAAGCTATCAGCCGTCAGCGATCAGCTAAAGACGAAGACCGCCTCACACAAAGACACGAAGGCACAAAGGCACAAAGAAAAGCGGTCAGCTAAAATCGAAAAGCAAAGGACGAAAACCAAAATCAAAATCCACCCTTTCCCAAAATTCCCTACCTACGGCGTGTTCCTTTTGAAGCGACCAAAAGGAACCAAAAGTCGCCGCTGGGCGCGGGGCCTGCCATATGCATGGCGCGAATACCCTCACGGGCCGCACCGGGAATTTTGCCCTGCCAGCCTTCTGGGCCACACGGATTTACGGTGCCGGACGGATCAGCGCGTCCTGCTCTGGTCGTGTTCCGGAATGGCATCGTGAACGTTACCGATATTGTTAACTGAATGCGAACAGCTTTGCCGAATTTTCGCAATGGATTCGGGAAAGCGCCTGGCGATCGTATCTGAAGGATTGCACGAAAGGAGTTACAGAATGATGGGTATTCTGGTCATAACCGGAGCGGTCCTGCTGCTTTTGGCGGCGTCGCAGACGATGGCAGCCGAACGCCCCTCGATCGACGAGACGCCCGGTAAGCCCGGCGAGTGGGGGTTTCGCCCGGCGGACGGGAGCGTTTCCCGGGTGACCCCGCCCGGGTTTTCGTGGCGGCCGCAGAAACATGCCGCAAGCTACGAGCTTCAGTGCGCTGCAGACAGTGCCTTCGCACACGTGGAGTACGAGGCGGCAAGTATCACGTTCAACGTCCACTGTCCGCCACGAACGCTGCCGCCCGGACGCTGGTTCTGGCGATTCCGTTATATCGATCAGTCGGGTGGGGCTTCCGAATGGAGCGGCGTGCGGATGTTTACAATTGCAGCAGATGCAAACGCGCTTCCGCTTCCCTCGCGCGAAGACCTGCTGGCGCGCATTCCAACCGGCCATCCCCGGCTGTTCGTCCGACCGGAACAGATGGCGGAATTCCGGCGCCGGGCGACGACGGACCTTGCTGATCAGTACGAAAGTCTCGTGGCGGCGTCGGAGAAGCTGCTGGAGAATCCGCCGCCCACTGAGGAGCCGCCCCTCTACCCCGAAGGCACGGTCCGGCTGAGCGAGGAGTGGCGGGCGATCTGGTGGCCGAACAGGGAATATACGATCGCGGCCCTTAACGGCGCGGCCACGCTGGCCTTCACCCGTCTGCTGGGCGGGCGCGAGGAGTACGGGCAACTCGCCCGGGAAATACTGATGGCCTGCGCAGAATGGGACCCGGTGGGTGCGACCGGATTCAGGTATAACGACGAGGCCGGGATGCCTTACGCGTACTATTTCTCCCGCACCTACAGCTATCTCCACGATCTGCTCACGGAGGACGAGCGCTCAACGTGCCGCCGGGTGATGAAAATCCGCGGGAACGAGATGAACGCACACCTGAATCCGCGCTTCCTCTGGCGCCCGTACGGGAGTCACGACACCCGGTCCTGGCATTTTTTAGGGGAGGTTGGCATCGCGTTTCTGGATGAAATCCCCGAAGCCGCGGACTGGGTGTGGTTCGCCGCGAACGTGTTCGCCAACACGTACCCGGTCTGGAGCGATGACGACGGGGGCTGGCACCAGGGCATGGGGTACTGGCGAAGCTACATCCAGCGGTTTACCTGGTGGGCGGACATCATGCGCGTAGCTATGGGTATCGACGCCTTCGACAAGCCCTATTTTTCGAAGGTCGGCTATTATCCGATGTACCTCCAGCCGCCGGGCACCCGGGGCGGCGGGTTTGGCGACCTGACTGCGCATCTTGTATCCGCGCAGAACCGCGGCGTGATGGCTCTCTTCGCTGCTATGGCACAGAATCCTTACTGGCAGTGGTACGTCGAGGCGCATGGTGAACAGCCTTCCGAGCCGGGTTATATCGGCTTCGTCAGGGGCGCCCTGCCCCGGGTGGCGGCGAAGCGTCCCGTCGACCTGCCCACGTCCAGATGTTTCAGGGGTACGGGCCAGGCCATGCTCAATACGAACCTGGAAGACGCCCGCAACAACGTGGAGGTGATCTTCAAAAGCAGTCCCTTAGGGTCCCACAGCCACGGGTACGAAGCGCAGAATTCCTTCCTGCTCTACGCGTTCGGAGAGCGGCTGATGATCCGTACCGGGCGGCGCGACATCCACGGCAGCGAGCACCACAGGCAGTGGATGCACCACACGAAATCGGTAAACTGCATCACCGTCAACGGCGAAGGGCAGCTGCCGAACTCCAGCGACGCCCTGGGCGAAATCCTGGATTTCCACACTTCCGAGCATCTCGATTACGTCTCGGGCGAGGCATCCCGCGCGTACGCGGGCAAGCTGGAACGGTTTACCCGCCGCATCCTGTACCTGAAGCCGGAAGCCGTTCTCATCTTCGATACGTTGCGTGCGCCCGAACCCGCGCAATTCGAGTGGCGGCTGCACGCGCCCGTGGAGATGGCGGTCCACAACCAGCAAGATATCCGGGTGGTCAACGGTGCAGCGGCCTGCCGTGTATCGTTCCTGTGGCCGGACGGACTGTCGCTCAGCCAGACCGACCGTTTCGAGCCGCCGCCCCGGCCTCGCATAAAGCTGACCGAATATCACCTGACGGCGATCCCGTCCGCGCCTGCCCGGGACCAGACGTTCGTGACGCTTATCAGGCCGCATCGGTCGGAGGCGTCGCCGTCCGGAGAGGCGGACCTGGAGGAAATCGACGGCGGGTACGCGGTCACCGTGCCGCTCGCTGAAGGCCGCGCCGTGGTCCTCCTGCAGGCGTCTGGCGGCAGCGTCCTGACGGGCGCGGGGATCCGAACCGACGGCGAGGTCGGCGCAGCCCGGTTCGACGCAAATGGAGAGGTTACGGATACGCTTGTGGCCGGGGGGACGATGATCGAGGCGCTTTGATCATCGTGAACGGTTTCATTGAAGAGGATTTGTGACGCGAGGTGACACCAATGGCCGAAACAGGGGGACGCAGCGCGAGGAGACGGCGGCAGGAGTCGTACGATATCGAGATCGAAAACAAGGAGATCCCGATTCTGAAAGATCTCCATCTCGAGACCGACCTGTCCGAAAACGTACTGGTGGTGCCGCCCGACAACGAGTCGGGAGATGAAATCGGCCGTAGAATCGCGCAGGTTCTGGGAAGCACGGCAGAAGTCCGGCCCGGATCTGAGGTCGAGGAGAGCGACTGGGAGAACGCCCACATTGTCGCGGCTGGCAACGTCTTCAACAACGCGGCAATCCGGCGCCTCGGGAAGAATTTCTACGCGTGGACGGACGAGTATTACCCCGGCGGGGACGGGTACGAGGTAAGATCGGTCCACAATCCGTTCGGTACCGGGCGTAATGTCGTCCAGTTGGGAGGGAGTACGCCCGAAGGGGTGACGCGGGCGGTAGACGAGTTCCTCGCAATCGTGGAGCTAGAGGGGACGCGCATCGGACGCATCAACAGGTCCGTGTCCCGGCAGAATCCGGAATCAGCGCCGACGGACGCCGAGGCGCGGAAGATCATCGATACGGTCAACGGGCAGGTCGCGCTGTCGGGCAGCCAGGGTCCGCTGCGCCGAATGGTCGACCACGCCATGCTCTATTACCTGTCGGGCGACGAGGTCTGGGGTCGGATCTTCAGGGAGGAGTTCCTGTTCTTCATCGACCTGGCCCACGAGGCGGGCGACTGGTGTCTGTCTCAGGGCACCCACCTCTACTTCTGGATCTATCGGATGCTCACGGCATGGGACGTGATGGAAGAGGGGGACGCGCTGAGCGACGCCGACCGGCTGAAGATGACGAACGCAATCTACAATATCATCCGGTGGACGTCCGAACTCACGCACTTCCGCTTCAAGTCCGTGGATGACGTGGTGCAGAACCAGAACCACCAGAGTTTCGCGGCATTGAGCCTGTTTTTGGGTGCGCGGTACTTTGAGAAATATTACGGTCTGACGGATTTCGATGAAAAGCTGCCGCTGGCGCACCGGACCCTGGAACTGCACGCCAGGTCGTACAAGCCGAACGACAACGCGGGGACGGGGTACGTGTGGATCACACCGGGACACCTGATCAAGTACGGATTGATGACGGACGATCTCTCCTACCTGGAGGACGGCCACCTGGCGCGGCTGCTGGACAGCGCCGTGCTGACCATAGACAGCAGGGGCGACGACTGCACATACGGCGACGTCGGCGCCTACCGGGCATCCCGCGCCAGCCGCCCGTCCGGACTGCAGGCCGCGTCGATCGGGGCATGGTTCTACAACGACGGGCGTTACCGGTGGCTCTACAACTGGATGGAACAGGGCCAGGAGTGGCGGGATTCCTTCCAGCGGCAGAGGAACTGGGGGATTGGCGGATGGGAGGTGTACGACGGGTTCTTTTTCAAGGACATCACGCCCGTGGAACCGACTGAACTGCTGGGGGTTCGCGCATCCATGCTGGACGGGGCCGCGCACGACCTGGCACAGGATCGGGCGCGGAAGACGGGACAGTACCACGGGGACCCGCTGCTGGAATCGGACGTCCCCCTGGCGGAGGCGTTCGACAAGCTGGCGTTCCGGCGCAGCTTCGACAGGCGCAGCGAGTACCTGCTGATCGACGGACCGACGGGTTTCTCCCATTCCCAGGAGGACGGGAATTCGATTATCCGCCTCTGCTGGAACGACCGCATCTGGCTTGCCGACCTGGACTACATCCGCCGGCTGGCCCGATACCACAATACGGTCGTGATCGTAAAGGACGGGACGTGTTATCCCAAGCCCTCGCAGGTGGCGCTCAGGGCGATTGGAGATTTCGAGGACTGGGGGTACACCCAGACGGTTTCGCCGGGGGACAACGGCGCGGACTGGGCGCGAAGTATCTTCTGGCGGAAGGGTGCGTATTTTCTGGTGATCGATACGATTGATGCGCAGGAGGGTGGTGATTTCCTCCTGGACGCCATCTGGCGGGTACTCGGACAGGTGGACGTGGAAGAAAGCGCATTGCGCATCGAGCAGGACGGTGAGCGACTCAACATCCTGAACGCGGACGGATCCGAAAAATCCCTGACGGACCGCGAGGCGGATTTTGCGCCGGACTGGGAGAGCAACTGGGAGAATTACGAGCACGCGGACGGGGCCGTCCGGATGTGGCACCAGAAGATCCGCCTCTCCATGGAAGCCGGCGACCGGACCGCGTTCGTGAATCTCCTCTATCCGTCGAATGACGGGATGCCGCAGGCATTCGACCTGGAGCGCGTGGGTCCGTCCGCTGCCCTGATTCGCGACCGGCTGTCGGGCGAGGCGGTGATGGCGGGAACGTGTCCGCCGGATACCGGCGAACTGCAGGCGGAAGGAAAATTGTTCCGAATCGACAGGGACGGGTTCGCCCTCGTGGAGGGAACCGCGCTTTCGTGGGAGGGGCCGCTGTTCAGGAGTTGGGAACCCGTATCCGTGGAGATAGATCTGGTGCAGGGAAAGGGAACCATCGAAACGCGTGCAGAGACCCGCTTGGGCATCCGTGCCGACGGGGTCCGTGTGAACGGCGAGGCGGTCTCTGGCGGCGGGGAAGGTAAGCTGCTCTGGTTCACGCTGCCGGCCGGCAGGCACGATCTGGAAGTCCTGCCCGGCACGCCCGGGACATTCGATCGGCTGTTGCGAGATACGCCGTCGCGCGCGGAGGCGCCTGCGGCCGCACTACGGAAGTCCGTCTCCCGGTCCGGCCTGAATGCGGCGTGGTCGTTCGACGCGGGATCGGGAGTGACGGCCGTCGACTCCGATGCATCGGGCCTGACGCTGGCGGGGACTTTGGACGGGGGCCTCCACCTGCTTGGCGCGGACGGCGCCGAGGCCTGGTCGTTCGACGCGGGTGGCGAGGTCCGGGCCGTTCACCTTTCGGATATCGACGGGGACGGCGCGCCGGAAGCGGTCGTCGGAACCCGCGACTGCCGGCTGTACGTGCTGGACGCCGGCGGCGAGGTGCGTTGGGAGCACGAGTTTCCGCCCGGAAGCGGCATGCGCCCGCAGCGGCTGACGACCGTGTCTTCGGCCGATCTCGACGGCGACGGCAGAAGGCAGGTGCTGACCGGCGCCGAAGGGTGGCTGTTTCACGCTTTCGAGGCCGACGGATCGTTGAAGTGGCAGACGGAGACCCATTACCATTGTATTACCGGATGCCTGGCCGTGGACCTGGACGGTGACGGAAGAGACGAGGTGGTGGTAGGTACCGAATATTATACCATCAACTGTCTGAATCCCGACGGTACCGCGCGGTGGCGGCGGAGTACGGGCTGCGTCTCGCCCACGATTCTTGCCGGCGATCTCAACGGCGACGGAGCGATGGACGTGGTGTACGGGGACTGGCGGGCGGTGAACGCGGCGACCAGCGGGGAGCTGTTCGGACAGACGGGCGTCGGGGGCGCCGGGAAGTTCGCCGGCCCGGGAACGTACAGCAGCCGTCCAGGCAGAATGGGGGCCCTATCCTGGCGAGTGAATATGGGCGGCGAGGTGGAGGATATCGCCCTCGCGGACGTGAACGGCGACGGCAGGACGGAGGTGATCGCGGGAAGCGACGTGGGGCAACTGGTCTGCATCGGTGGAGACGGCGAGGTGATCTGGCGGCGGGATCTGGTGGATAAAATCACCTGGCTGACCACGGTGCAGGACAACGGATCCGCGAAGATCCTGGTGGGATTCGACACGGGCGAGATCCGGACCTTCAACGACGGCGGCAGATTGGTCGCCAGTGATACGATGGAAGGGGAAATCACACATCTTCGCGCCAACGGCGACCGGGTCGTATGCGCCACGTCGGCGGGGACCGTGACGGCGTTCCACCCGGTCGGTTAGATTCCGGTCGTCAGCGCGAAACCTCATACTGAGGTCCGAAGGACGATTTCGTGAGATTGCGATTATGGCCGGGTTGAACGAACAGCAGCTCTCTGCATTCATGAACGACGGGTACCTGCTGCTGGAGGACGTGCTGACTCCGGATGACCTGCGGCCGCTGATCGACGACATCGTCGAAGGGATCGATCGCAGGGCGCGGGCAGCCTTCGCCAGTGGCAGGCTGTCCGATCCGTTCGAGGATGAGCCCTTTGACCGCCGGCTGGCGTGTCTGCGCGACATGATGGACGATGCGTCACAGATCGAGAGGGCGGTGACGGGAAAACGCCTCAAGACGGCCGGGATGTTTGCCGTAATCACGAACCCGGTGATTCTGGACATCGTTGAATCCGTCATCGGCCCGGAGATCCTGGCCCATCCCCAGTTCAACTGCCAGGCGAAGATGCCCAACGAAGCCCGCTCGCAGATCCCGTGGCACCAGGATCTTGGGTTTCTGAAACCCGAAGCAGAAGCCACGTTCATGGTGAACTTCTGGATTCCGCTGGTGGACGTTTGCGTGGAGAATGGATGCCTGGAGGTCATTCCGGGGAGCCACCGCACCGGCCGCAAGCCGCACGGGGAAGTCGAGGGCTATCCGAATGCGGGGATCCGGGAAGGATGGGTTCCGGATGGAGAGCCCGTCGCCTGTCCGGTGCGAAAGGGCGGGGTGGTGGTGTTCCAGCACAAGACTGCGCACCGGTCCTTTCCCAACCGGACGGACCGCATCCGCTGGAGCCTGGACATCCGCTACTCGGACCCGTCAATGCCAACGGGAAGGGACGAGGTGCCGGGATTTCTCGCGCGCAGCAGAGCGCGACCCCGGCACGTGGCCAAGACCCATCTGGACTGGTTGGATCTGATGCAGGGCGTGGACGAAAGTCTGCACGAGTAGGCCAGGCGCGTCGTGTCAGTCGACGACAGGAACACCGCCCGGCCCGTTACGCCGGAACCGGATAATCTGGCTTTCCATAAAACAGGTTGTGGAACACCTGCCAGAACGACTCGCCTCTGCACCGGATCGTACGGGCGTCGACCCGCTCGCAGCCGTCCCGCACGGAAAGACGGTCGGGTTCGGGATGCGTCACGTCCACCACCACAGGAGGTTCAGCGATGAGCGGTTCGATGTCTCTTGCGGCCGCCACGGCTCTTTGTACGCGCGTCTTGATCAGGGCGCGGGCGTCTGCCGGCGCCATGTGAAGGGCGCATAGCTCTCCCAGGCCTTCCTTTACAGGCGCCGTGACGATGCCGCCGACCCAGCGCTCGGATTCGGTACACGCGTGCAGGTCGCCCGATGTGAAGACCCACGGAATGCCCAGATGACCGCACAAAAAAGCCGCCATTTCCATCTCGCCGACTTCGGCCCCATTGACGCGATAGACCATATCACGGCTCATCGAATGAGCGAGGCATCCGTTGGGCGTGCCGGTCATCGCGTGCATGCCCACCTGGATCAACGCGTCGAATTCCGGCGATAAGCCCGGCAGCCAGCACGGCCGTTCGACACCTTGTACCAGCTTCACGCCTGAGACCAGTTCTTCCGACAGGATCGTGCGCCCCGCCCCGTGCGCGTCATTGATGATCACTTTTTCGACACCCGCCGCGAACAGGCCTTCGGCCGCGGCGTTGACCTCGCCCGTCAAAAGGCGCTGCATCTCGGCACGGTCGTACACGCCTTTGGCCGTTGTGGCGTCGTCCCGGTGCCTCGGATCCCAATCATCGACGCCGGCCACACCTTCCAGATCGGTCATCATATACACGGATTTCACGGTCATGGGATTCTCCTGTTTGCAAGACCACCAGCGGACTTCAAATTTGCCATAGTACCGCTTTGTATCCCCGTCTTGCGGCGGGACGGCGCCGAACGGGGATGGCAGTTATCCGCCCGCGTGCGCCAGCGCTTCATCGACCTTCTCCGTCCACGGGTCCGCGACGCGCGCCTCGTACCTGCCGTCGTTGAAGTATGCGGATTTGGGCATGTTGCGGTCCTCCAGCACCGCCTGGCGGTGGGCTTTTTTGAGCCGGGGCCGCAGTTTGCGAAGGTCGGCAGCCTTACGACCGCTTTCCGGTCCCCGGGGGAGCGCAAGGAGTTCATCGGCTCCGTGCCAGCCGCGGATGAGGGTCGCGGGAAAGGCAAACCAGCGGCGGATGTAGTCAATTCTCAGCCGGACAAGCGGGTCCCGCGTGGCCCTGTACGCGCGTGAGAGCGCGGCTTCGAGGGCGTCCACGTCGCCGGTATCGTAACAGGGCACCTGGTCGCGCAGTCCGCGCAGGCCCTGGAACCACCGGCCCTCCCGCGGCCGGCGCCAGATGGCTTCAAGGAGGTCGTAAAAGGCGCGCATCTCGCCCGCCGCCCCGACGAACAGACGCGAAAAGAACTCATCCAGGAGCTTTTCTGGATCCTGTCCGGCGTCCCACCAGAGCCTGGATGCCAGCCAGATCTGCGGTCCGGCTGCCGGCCAGTGGGGATAGGCTTCGGCATAGAAACCCTTGACGCCCGCACTGTGCTGGAACTTGATGTCGTCGGCCATCAGGCCTGGAAAGTAGCGCGGCAGCACCCAGCCCAGGCCGTAGTAGTCGTACTTGCACACGTGGTCGCAATACCGGAGCCATGAGAGGATGAATTCACGGTCCTTGTCCCTGTATTCAGGGTCCACGTGCTGGGCGGTGTCCTGCGTCAGGTAAATGGCGGTGTTCGGCTCGAGGCGTTTGATGCGTCTGGGCGGCTCCTCCACGTTGTGGTAGGCCAGACATCCCACGAATTTACCGGGATGGGACTCCCGCAATGCGCGTGCGACGGCATTGAAGTAGGTGAACCACCGGTCGGAGTAGATCGGGCGTCCCCGGAAATTCCGGTTTGGGACGTCCAGGGCGCGGCAGTTGTCGCACAGGCAGAAGTTCCCGTTGTCATTCATCCCCAGAGAGAAACAGTGCGCCTCGGGGTGCTCGTCGAAGTAAGCGCGCGTGGCCATGATGGTGACATCGACGACTTCGGGATTGCTCGTGCAGGGCTGCCCGAACAGACCGTTGCTTACGGCGTCGCTTTCAGGTATCAACCGGTTCCCGTCGATAAGCGCGTAGAACTCCGGGTGGGTCCTTCCATATCGGGCGACCGGGAAAACCTTGTACAGGGCGTGGTGGAATCCGGCATAGGGCAGTTCGTGCCTGCGGCTGGAGACGCGGTTCCGGCGTTCCCAGCGATTCCCCTCCAATCCTGCGATACCGCTGAAGACGCGGAAGAGAAAGTCGGGGGTCCTGGTTTCGTTTACAGGAGCGATCTTCAGGGTGGTCTGCATCGGGATGTCTTCGAAGAGTTCCCCCGGCATGAACCAGCGCGCGCCGAGATGGTCCTCC
Source organism: uncultured bacterium (assembly GCA_964551635.1). GTDB lineage: Bacteria > Latescibacterota > UBA2968 > UBA2968 > JAAXHE01. The sequence goes on from CAZKDZ010000121.1 coordinate 13,058, forward strand.
AGCAGGCCGTAGACGCCGTATGCAGTGCCGCTGTCGCTTCCGCCCAGGATGAAGAGGTCCCTTCCTGCCGTATGGATGCGGTAGCCCTCCACGCCTGCGTTACCGGAATCCAGGTTCAGCGACCGGGCGTATGCTGTGAGCCCCAGGTGGATCGCCGATCTGCCGCGGGGCGCGGGCTTGCCGCTGTCCGTGCCCATCGGGGGCGCCATGCCCGTCATCTTTTCCAGGGTGGCTTGCAGATCCGTGGCGGCGTCGAGAAGGATCTCTCCGGCGCCATCCGGGACGATGACGGCGGTGCGGGGCTGACCTCTGTCCGCCAGGTTGAGCGTTCTGTATTGACGCATATCAGTGTCCCTCCTGCTGTTGGTGAGGTTTGGCCGGTTTGCCGGTCTGCAGAAAGCGGGGCGCCAGGCGCCGGCTGATTTCCGGATAGATGGCGATGAAGTGGTCCCGCATGGT
>CAZKDZ010000122.1:0-13163 GCA_964551635.1 uncultured bacterium
CGACTGGTGGTTGCCTTGCAGTTCGCGCCTATCTTGAGTCAAGGACCAGGCGGAAGCCGCGATTCTCACTGGATCGATAGGTCGAAAAGCCGCGGCGGTCGAGGGTGAGGATATCGAAACATCTGATGTGTTCGGCCAGGAGCACGAGGGTGGCGTCCGCATAGTCCATCGGCGTGTCCACGTATTTCTCCATGAGCATCGCGCACCTGCGAAGCGCGGCGGGTTGGGCGAAATCGAATATCCGGATCCGAGCGGTCGTGACGAATTCCGTCAGCAGGCGGGGACCGGACCGGCTTCCCGCCACGAAATGCATCGCTTCGGTGATCACCGCGGCTGTCGTACAGAGTTGTCCGCTAAAGCCGTCAAGCGGATCCCCCGCTTCCCGATGCGCGGGATCCGCGGCGTTCAGATATGCGACCAGCGGACCGGTGTCCAGCAACCAGGACGTCACGTGCGCCAGTTCCGTTCACGCAGGCGATTTCGCCACGCATCGGCGCCGGGGTCGGAGAGTTCGAGACGTCCCTTCAGATGTCCGACGCGCTGCGCCAGCGGACGTTCCGATATGGCTTCTTCAAGCAACCGTCGCACCAGTTCTGACACCGTCAGTCCCTGCGCCTGAGCGCGTTCTTCCAGCGCTTCACGCATGGTCCGGTCGGTCCGTACAGTGAGTGTCGTATTCATGTATTACAATATATTACATTGTATGACAACGTGCAACGAGAAATTACAGTTGTGCGACTCGTTCCTTCAACAACACGGTAGATCCGGTGAACAGGGACCATGCCTGAGGGAAGGGATCACGAAGCGGTATACTATCCGGCGCAGGGGCAGGTCTCAATCCTGCTGGTTCTTCATTCGTTCCACACCTGCTCGAACAGGCGCATCCAGTTGCCGCCGAGCAGTTTCGTGAATTCCGCGGCGTTGTATCCCCGGTTGGCGAGCGCATCGGCAACGGTGGGGAATTCGGGTAGCGTGGCCATACCCCTGGGCTGGAAGCTCACTTCGGTATACGGGATAGAACCGTCAGCGAACGTGGAAGGGAATCTGGTTCCCTGCTGCGATGCGATATAATGCCAGAATTCGAGGGGCTGATCGTGTGTGGAGTCGGTGCCGATGGCGACGTGGTCGATGCCGATCCGTTCCACCATATTTTCGATCGCGTCGACGAAATCCTCTACGGTAGAATCGTATCCCTTTGGCAGGAAGGGCGTGTACGACGTCGCGCCCACAACGCCTCCCTTTTCGGCAAGACGTCTCAGCGCTTCCTCTTCCTTGTTTCGCGGATGGTCGCAGAAGCTGCGGGCATTGGCATGGGTAATGGCGACCGGCTTCTCGGACAATTCGATGGCGTCCAGGGTCGTCCGGGGACCCACGTGCGACAGATCGATGAGGATGCCCAGCCGGTTCATCTCCCTCACTGCATCCACCCCGAAATTGCTGAGCCCCGCGTCGTTCCGCTCCCAGCAGCCACTGCCGAGAAGGTTGGTTTCGTGGTACGTCAGTTGAATCACCCGCACCCCCAGCGCGAGGAAGAGTCCAATACGATCCAGTTCGTTTTCGATTGGCGAGGCGTTCTGGAATCCGAGAATAATCCCGGTTTTTCCCTGCTGTTTGGCCGCGAGTATATCAGCCGTCGATTTTACCTGCATGATGTCGTCGCGCTCCCGGAACCGCCGCATCCACGCCGTGAGATGAGCCATGGTCTGGATGAAGTTTTCCCAGGTCGATACAGTTGCGTTGATTGCCGTGATGTTGCCGGCGCGCAGTTGCCGGAATACGGCATCGCTGTTCCAGTTACAGATGCTCAATCCGTCAATCACCAGCGCATCGTCGTAGATTTTCCTCGCGTTCATTGGCATTGGTACGGCCCCCTTAATCAAAGCGATTACCTATCCGGAACGGATCGCCCAACGGATTTTCCCGTTCCTCCAGCGCGTCCGCGATAACGGGTCCGATGGCGCCGCCGAATTTAAATCCGTGGCCGCACCCGCAGCCGGCAATCAGCACCCTTTCGTAACCCCGTGCCCAATCGATAACGAACTCCTCGTCCGTCATATCGGCCATGTTGGTGTACAGGCAGGCCCGACCGCCAACGAGCGGCGCCGCAGCCAGACCGGGTATGCGCCGGGCTACGAACTCACGGGCCCACGCCAGAAACTCCGAGGTTGGTTCCCGCGGGACGTCGACCGTGGTATCTTCCCACTTGCTGTCTTCCGCCACCTTCACGAACCCCTCGTGCAGATGGGGGAATCCGTACCAGAGATTGCCGGGTGAAAAGATCATCCAGACCGGAAATCGTTCGCGCTCGAACGGCGTCGGCTCATCCGGCGCAAAGAAGGCCATCTGCTGTCGCGTGATGCGTACCACTCTCTCCATGGCCGGCAGGAGCCTGGCCACCCAGGGTCCTGCCGCCACCACGACACGGTCGCAGTTCCGCCAACCTGCGTCCGTGCGGACCCGGGCGCCGGACGGCGTGTCTTCAACCGCCGTGACGAGGGTATCTTCGCGGATGGTCACACCCGCTTCATCCGCCAGCTTCGCAAGGTCCTCCAGCGCCTGGCCGCTACGCAGATAACCGGCCCAGGGGTCGAAGAAGAGACTGTCCTCGTCGCTTACGGTGAACTGCGGAAACCGTTCGCGGACCTGGCCTGCCGTTAGTTCGTAGACGTCCTTTCCCATCCTGTTCAGGGTTTCCCATCCCGTGTGGGTTTCGTGATCGGCTTCCAGGTCGCGCGACACGATCAGCGTGCCGTGCTGGAAGTATATGGATCGGCTCGTGCGGTTGTGCCACTCCCGCCATTGGACCGCGGCCCGGGTTACGAGTTCCACGTAAACCGGGTTCGGGTAATTCGTACGCCGGATCACCTTGGACACATCCGTACTGGATGCCTCCGGATTGGGGATCTTCCCGCGCTCGAACAGCGTTACGCCATGGCCCCGGTTGCGTAGTTCCAGTGCCGCGGCCATGCCGAAGATTCCGGCGCCGACGATGCAGATATTCATGGAAGCGCTCCATGGTGGGGGCTAGTGTTCTGTCCCGGAGATAAGTTGCCTGAATCGGCGGCCGAATGGTGAGGAATTTTTGGGACAAGACACGAGACTTCGTGTGCATGAAAAAAATAGCCTGCGATGCCGCACGCATGACTGATCACACATCCATGCCCGAACGCCGCATCAGATCGGGTATCATGTCGGTAAACTCATTCTGTCCGCGGTCGCCAATTTCCCGGAACCGGACCATGAGGTCTCTGACCAGCGGACTGAGCTCCAGCGGCACGCCGAGCTTCAGCCCAAGATCAACCCCCAGATGCAGATCCTTCACCGCCAGATCGGTGGTCGCGCCCATTCGACCGCTTTTCAGGAAGAGCGAGAGCGTGTGTTCAAATATCCTGCTTTGTCCCATACTCGACTTGATCGCATCCAGCAACAGGTGCAGATCGATCCCGGCCCTGGCGCCCATCGCCACACCCTCGCACGCACCGATGAAATTAACGAACATCATCAGGTTGTTGATCAGCTTGATCGCATTACCTGATCCGGCCGGCCCCACGTGAACGATTCTGGCGCCGATAGTCTCCAACACCGGCCTCGCCCGCTCCAGGTCCTCCGCGAGACCGCCCACGAACAGGGTAAGCGAGGCATCCTGCGCGCCATGGATGCCGCCACTGACCGGCGCGTCGAGCACGTGTAGACCCCGTTCCGCTCCCGCGGCGGCAATGCGGCGCATGACGGACGGAGCGCTGGTACTCGTGTCAACGTAGGTCGAACCCGGGGCCAGGCCGGAAAACAACCCGTTTTCACCCAGTGCGACCTGCTCGACGGCACCGCTGTCGATCAGGGAAGTAAGCACTACTTCGGATCGAACCGCCACCACACTCGGGCTTTCAGCCCAGGACGCGCCGGCCGCCTCGAGGTCGCGGCCGGTCTGACGCCGGATATCGTGGATGGTCAGCGTGTGCCCGGCATCGAGGATATTGGCCGCCATCGGCTGCCCCATATTACCCAGACCGATGAACCCGACCCTCATGTGCACCCCTGGCGCTCTTCGTCATGGGTGTCGAACTCGGCAGGCATGGTGATCTCGATTACTTCCCAGTCATCGGAATATTCGAGTACCTCGTGCCGGATACCGGGCGGCTGGTACCACGCGTCGCCCGCTTCGACCCGAATCTCGCCGATGTCCTCGAAGTCGAGTCGGGCCCACCCTTTGATCAGATAGACCATCTGAAAATCCAGGTCGTGTGAATGGTAGCCCAGCGGTCCGGTACATGATTCACGGGCACGGATGATGTGGGCGAGAATCTTCCCGTCCGTGGCGTCCTTGATGCCCAGGTCCCGGTAGGTGAAGTAGGGACGTAACCCCTCCTCCCTCCAGCGGGCGTCTTTGGCGTGGGCGGCGAACGACTTGACGATTTTCTCTGGCATAGCTCAACTCCTGTCTAGCGAGGTTGCGGAAGGTTGACAGCGGGGCGAACTCGCAGGTAATTTCGGTACCGCTTCAGAAGAATTTCCTGTCAATTGTGTGCCAAACCCGTCGGACGCGCAAGTGATTTCCGCAAGTTGCGCCGGCAGGGTCCTCACCGGAAGTGCGGCGCTCCAAGAGGTTATTCTGTTGGACAACCCGGGGTTCCGTCAGGCCGAGGCGCCGGAATAGTGACGGAGCCCCCACCGCCAGAACAGACGCGAGGCGATCAGCATACCGGCCGCGATGAGAATCGAGGCGGTGAGCGACTCCGAATCGAGCCGGCCGGTGAGGGCCCTGGCCGGCACCGTGATCGCGAACGCGACCGGAACGATGAACGTAAGGACGAAACGGAGCCAGTATGGATAGATGCCGATGGGCCAGCGTCCGGCCTGGACCATCGAGTCGAAGATATTGAGGATATTCTCGACCTTGATGTACCAGAATGAAATGGTGGACAGGATCAGGAAAAAGCTGTAGATCGTGCCCGCGCCGCAAAGGAGGACCATGCCGAACGTGAGGGTGTCGATGGCGCCGACGTCCGTGCCCCTCTCGATGAGGGCGTAGGACAACACGATCCCGCCCAGCACGAAGTCGGTCGCCTTCCAAATTCGGAACTGGCTGATGCTGATCAGAAACTGCGCATCCTCGGGCTTCGTGAGGGTGTAATCGAGCGTTCCCCGCCGGACATCCGTCATCAATTGCATCATACTGGGCCGGATAACGATGGAAATCGCCGCGCCGATAATTACGAATATGCCGATCAGCGCGAGCAGATCGTAGGATCTCCAGTCGCCGAGGGTATCCGTGTGGAGAAAGACCACGTAGACTCCGAGCAGCGCCTGTACAAGGCTCACCGCGGACTGGAAGATTTGGACGTAGAAGTTGACGCGATAGGCGAATTCGTTCAGAATGCCGATCTTGAGGAACGTCCATATCACGATCAATTTGTGCAAAATCGATCACCTCGCGAAGATTCCGCGATCAGGATCCCACCGCGGAATATTTCCTGACGCCCCGGCGCCAGACGAGTTTGACAACAGCCAGTCCAACGACGACCCAGAGAAGCTGCATCAGGAATCCACGTTCGATCTGCGCCATATCGAGCCTGCCGAGGAGAAGCTCGACGGGAAAGGCGACCGACCATTTGAACGGGAGCGCGTCCGCGATCGCCCGGGCCCATCCAGGCAGCAGATCCAGCGGCGCAATTCTGCCCGAAAGGAAAAGGCCTAAGAAGAAATACATCTGATTGACCGCGTCGGTCCGGGTTGTCCAGAACGCGACAAGCGAGAGCGCCCACTCAACGAAGAACCGGAGAAGATACGCAAGGATCAATGAGAACACGAAAAGGAGCACGTTGAAAACTTCAAAGTGAAACGTGGGTTTGAACAGAAGGCAGAGCACGGCCGCGGACGGGATCAGCACGCACAACGTCAGGGTCTTGTAACCGATGTTGTCGGCAATATCGCTATGGATGGGATGGATCGGCTTCAGGAGCATCGCCGACAGCTCGCCGTGCTGGACGCGATAGCCCATTTCGTGCATGATCCAGGTAAACGTCCACATGTTGACGACCATCAGGACGATGTAATACGCGGCAAACCCGCCTGCGTCGTAACCTCCCACGTCCCCGTCTCTGGCCAACGCCACGGTCGACCAGACGACGCAATAGATCATGGGCTCGAGAAGCCCTCCGATCATCCAGATCGCCATGGCGACGCGATATTGGAACTGAAGCGCGAGGGTGGTTTTCAGGTATGCCCAGTAAATCGCAAGCATCCGAGTCTCCTGCGCCGGGTTATCCCGTTACCGATCGGATATGGGCAATCGCGTCAGGGATTGCGCTGGTCCGCTGGACCGGCGTTGTCGTCCGGGGTTTCAACGGAAAAGACCTGCTCGATTACTTCCTCGATGGGCGGGTCTTCAACGGTCAGGTCGAGTACGGGTAGATCACCGAGTATCCTCGCTGTCACCTGCGGCGTTGCCTCTTTGGGTACCCTCAGGGAGTAACGTAGCCCGGCGGCCTCAACAACCTCACCGTACGGAGAGAGGTCTGCGTTTTCGGTCTCGAGTTCGACGTCGATTGTCTTGTGCGGGGAGAATCGGGTGACGAGATCGGAAAGCGCGCCATCAAAGAGAATCCGGCCATGATGGATAACCACGACACGTTTGCAGAGCGCTTCGACGTCGGCCATGTAGTGGCTGGTCAGCAGCACCGTCGCGCCGTGTGCGCGGTTGTAGTCTTCAACGAAACTTCGGATCCGGCGCTGCATGGTAACGTCGAGGCCGATTGTGGGCTCGTCCAGGAACAACACTTTCGGACGATGCAACAGGGCGGCCGCGATCTCGCACTTCATCCGCTCCCCGAGGGACAGGTTTCTGACCGGTTTCGGCAGAAGCGGTTCCAGCTCGAGCAATTCCGTCAGCTCATCGAGCGTCGCTTTGTAGTCCCGGCGTGAAATTCGATAGACTGCCCGGTTGCGTTCCAGGGAGTCGATCATCGGGATGTCCCAGATCAGCTGGTTTCGCTGTCCCATTACGAGCGTAATCTGACGGAGGAAAGCCCTGTCGCGCCGGTGCGGAACATGACCCAGTACTTCGGCCGCGCCGTCCGTGGGATAGAGCAATCCGGAGAGCATCTTGAGAGTCGTTGTCTTTCCCGCCCCGTTGGGACCGAGAAAGCCAACGATTTCACCAGGTTCGACGCTGAAGGAGATCGCTTCGACGGCCTTGACCGTCCTCGTTTGCCGTTTGACAAGGCTCCTGGCCGCGGCGCGCAGACCGGCTTCGCGTTCGGGCACCGCGTAGTGCCTGGAGAGCTCGTTAACCGTTATGGCGTGCATATGAACGTGGATGCAGGTTTGGGATTCCCGTCAATATGGACAACGAGCCGCCGGTCTGTTGGATTCGGCGGCCCGTGAGAGCGCGAAATAGAAGATATATCCTGGAAAGGCCACAGCAGGAACACTCACGAACGGGCAAGTTCCTGAACGACGCGCCAGTCGGATTCTGTCATGTCATTGTAGTGCCAGTAGATCAGGGTGGTCAGGCCGCCCTGTTCAACGGTCTGCAGCAGGTGTTCGAGTTCGCGACTGTCCATGCGGACGCCACCGTGGTGCAGCCCCATCCACGGCCGGATGCGGGAGACGTCGCCCAGGCGCTCTCGCATCTTGTTGATCTCGCTGAGGGCCACCTGCTCGAAGAACCCGGCGGGCAACGGAGCGTCCAGGTCGGCGAGGCATCCAGCGCCGGGAATCCACAGGGCGAAGAGTTCGCGTACGCGGTCGAGCGCTTGCAGTTCGGTCATTCCGGGGTTCCACTCGCACAGGGTTTTCGCCCACCGATACAGGGTACCCTTGAGGCCATCGATCCCGTGCTGCCAGAAATAGAGTTTCGGGCACTGGAAGTCCACGATTTCCGCAAGGCGTCGGAAATTGTAGCCGGTAAGCGGCGCGAAGGCGGGCAGGCGCGGGCCGCAGGCCACCTTGCGCGCCGGCTCCAGCGACCGGGCGGTGTCGGCAAATGCGCCAACGTAGTGCTCGATGCTGTCAGTTTTGAACCGGATCCAGTCGAACAGGCCGGGGTTGGATATAAGCGCGTCGAGCCCGTCGATCAGCCCGCGTTCGCGGCGGCCCGGCGGCAGATTCCCGAGATTCCCAAGGCTGTCCTTCAGTTCCGCCTGCGCCTTCCAAAGGAGTTCGAAATCATACCCCCATTGTGCGGCTCGCGAACGGCAGCAGTCGCAGTCGCACCGGAACAGATTGCTCCGATGGTCGGGCGCGATCTCGTACCCCCATTCCGGTCCGTCCAGGATGAATCCGTCCACCCCGGGGTAACTCCGTACGACGTCCCGCGTCCGAGCGGGTCCGTACCTGAGTTTTTCAGGATCGTTGATGCAGCCAGGGGCGGATTGAAGCCAATCGTGCAGATACACGCCGAATTTCCGGTGTTTTGCCCGCTCGACGGCGCGCTGGAGCGTTTCAAACCTGGAGACGTCTTCGGGCGACAACTCCGGGGGACGGGTCTCGCACCCATCATAGAGTTCAGGCGTGGGCGGATATGCCGGCGACGAGCCGAATCTCAGATCGCCCAGCACGATCGTGTCGATGCCCACCCCTTCCAGGCGGTCCAGGATGTGGTCGGCGCCTTCTTCTTCGAAGGCGTCGATCCGGCCGATAAACATCCATATATCGAGTGGCATGTACGTTCCATACGAAAGGAGGGCGGGTATGCAACCCCGCCCCTGAGGATCGGGTCGTTTATCAATTCATCCGATTTCCAGCATGCGGTCCACCGCGCGCCTGGCGCGGATGCGAATGTCTTCGGGCACTTCGATAATCTGCTCGTTGTTTTTCAACGCGTTCAACGTGTCTTCCAGTGTAATTTCATTCATGTGCGGGCAACGGATACTGCAAAGCCGCACCATTTCTTTCTCGGGGTTGTCGGCCATGATATTGTCGCCCATACTGCATTCCGTCAGCAGCAGATAACTCGACGCGTCAGTATCCTGTACAAACGCGCTCATCCGGGAGGTGCTGCTGGAGAAGTCGGATGCGGCCACAACTTCGGGACTGCACTCCGGATGGGCGAGAACGAGCACTCCCGGAAACTGCTCCCGCACGTGGGTGACGTCGTCGACAGTGAATTTCTCGTGCACTTCGCACCGGCCGCGCCAGCCGATCATCTCGTATTCGAGCTTCGTTTGCGGCAGACCGGGCTCTTCCCGCGTCGGGAAGATGATTCGCTTGCCGGTTTCCTGGGCCACGTTTGCCGCCAGATACTCATCGGGAAGAAATATGACGGTTTCGCTGCCGAGGGACTCCACGATCTTCGCGGCGTTGCTGGACGTACAGCAGACGTCGCATTCCGCCTTAACGTCCGCATACGTGTTGATGTACGTGACGATGGGGACTCCGGGGTACTCCTTTCTCAGCCGGCGGACGTCTTCAGCGCTGATACTCGCCGCGAGCGAACAGCCCGCAACCCGTGCAGGCAGGAGTACGGTTTTTTCCGGATTGAGGATCTTCGCGGTTTCCGCCATGAATCGTACGCCGCAGAAGACGATCGGGTCGCATTCGGTTTCAGCGGCTTTGCGGCTGAGTTCGAGCGAGTCGCCAACCACGTCCGGCACGGTATGGAAGAGCGCCGGTTCCATGTAGTTGTGGCCCAGGATGATAGCGCCTCGCTGTTCCTTCAGGCGGTTGATCTCGTAGACCAGTTCGGCCTTATACAGCAGCTCGATTTCCGGCACGATACCGCTGAGTTTGCGCTCCATGTGTTCGTACGTTTCCTGGAGCGTATCCGCCAGGATTGCCATCGAGAGTGTCTCCGCGCCTTCTGAAATGGGAATGGGTTAGCGCTAAAGATAAACAAACTTGGTTGGATCGGCAAGGGCATAGGACCCTTGAATTCGCGTCTCAATACGGACACAATGCCGGAATTGCCGGGTCTCCTGCGGGTGCGGGTTCGAATGACTGCATGCTCTCACACGGGGAGTAATGAGAGACCGGGGCGGCGCCGGCATGAGTGTTACCGCCTGAAGTCCCGGTTGTCTAGTCTGCGAGATCCTCCTGGCGTGAGCGTCTCAGGAGTTCGGCTTCCGCATTCCGCCTGTCAGCGTCGGTTTTGAGCGGCTTGACGGTGACCCCCGGCGCCGGCCTGGGTGAAAGGATCCGGCTGGCGCCGGCGCGCTGCAGTTCGCGGATAACCTGATCGGGATCCGGCGCCAGCGCAATAATGGTGCCGCCTGCCCCCGCACCCGCCAGCTTGGCGCCCAGAGCCCCGGCACTCAGCGCGGCCTGAATGAGGCGTTCGTTCTCCGGACCGGAACCGCCGAGATCCCGCTGGATGTCGTGATTCTCCACCATCAGTTCTCCCAGGGTTGGCCAGTCTGCTTCCAGAAGGGCACGTTTTCCCATTCGAGCCACGTGGGCAATGCGCAGATAGCTGCGGACGACCTCCCGGTCGCCTTCCAGCCAGCGTTCCCGGATCGGCTGGTGCACGCGGGCCGAGTTGCGCTTTATCCCCGTGTGGGCGAGGACGAAGGGATATTCGTCGACGAACGGCGCGAGGGGTTCGACAGTGGCGTAGGGTTCAGCGGCCAGCGCCCGGTAGAACTGCTTTTCCCGGAAGTCAAGAAAGTTCAGCCCTCCGACTGTGCACATATACGCGTCCTGGTAACCGCACAGGACCAGGTAGTGCAGTTCGATGTGGCGTGCCATTTCCGCACGGTAGTAGACGTGGACGGACCGGCCCAGGTAGGCCAGAACGGCATTGAGAATCGATACGATCAGGGCGGATGAACTTGACAGCCCCGCCCTGAAGGGGACGTCGCACGCCCAGCGCAGGGAGAACAAAGCGTTTTTCAGGTTGAGGTAGTCGACCACGGCCATCGCGACGTCGAAGTGTCCACCGTCCGGCTTCAATTCATCTGCGGATTGAATCACACGCCGGCAGCCCGCAACCTCGAAGCTCAGAACGTCGGCGGGTTCGATGAGTACGACGGCGCGTTCCCGGGTTGAACACGAGATGACGCTGCCCCCGTACATATCGGTGGGATTGCCGATAATGCCCGCTCTGCCGGGCGCCGAACTCAGGTATACCCCCGGCATACTCAAAATTCCCTCAGTTGCTTCTGGATATGCTGCCGGATGAGATAACCGAGGCGCTGGTCCGAGATGGCGAAGTCGATGAACGCCTTATAGTACGATACGGGGTCGCCGATGCCATATCGAAGTTCCTCTTTTTTCAGTCGGACGCACCGAACCGTTCGGCCCATCTTGATCAGCGTGGCAATCGCATCCGTCAGCTCCAGTTTGCCGCTGTGTCCCGGCAGGGTGTGCCGTATTGCGTCGAATATCTCGGGATGAAACACATAGCGGGCGGCGACTGCAAGTCGACTGGGCGCGTCGGCAGGGGATGGCTTTTCCACGATGCTTTCGATTTCGAAGTCCGTGCTGGCACGGCCCTTGGGTTTGACAATGCCATAATTGGGCACATCCAATGGATCCACCTCCACAACGGCGATAGTACATCGTGAGTCGTGCTGGAAATGGGACCTGATCATCCTCCGGATCAGGCCAGCGTGGCTGCCGGACTTGACAATGGTATCTCCGAGCGCTACGATGAACGGGTCGTTTCCCACGAAGTCCTCGGCGCCGCCAATGGCGTCTCCTATTCCGGGCGGCGTGTGCCGACCGTGAGGGATGAGCTGGCGGGTAAAGAAAAACCTTACTGACTCGCGTCCAAAATCCACTGCGTCCAGCAGTTCCCGGTTTTCGCTTTCCGACAGCCGGTTCAAAAGTTCATGGTCCCGATCGAAGTGATCTTCGACAGGCCGTTTGTCCCGTCCGGTAATGAACAGGAACCTTGTCAGGCCCTGGTCGACCATTTCTTCCACGACGTATTGGACCACGGGCTTACACGCGACCGGGAGCATCTCCTTTGGCTGCGATTTGGTGGCAGGCAGGAGCCCGGTGCCCATCCCCGCCAACGGGATCACGACTTTTTCGATTTCCATATGTGCGAACCCCCTGGGATGTTGGAACACAAAAATCAGGGCGTGCCTCCTGCGGCACACCCTGTATTCGATGGGACTGTCATGGTTCGTACAGCGGCCGCTGATTTCGCCCGGCCACGTGCCTACAGCACGGCGTCGAGTTTTTCAACCAGTTGTTTCTTCGGTACCGCGCCGACAACCTGGTCCGCCAATTCGCCGTCTTTAAAAATGAGCAGCGTGGGAATACTTCGGATTCCGTAGTCGGCGGCGATTTTCTGTTCGGAGTCCACGTCGACCTTACCCACCTTGACCCGGCCCTCGTACTCGACGGCGAGTTCGTCCACGATTGGCGCGACCATGCGGCAGGGCCCGCACCACACGGCCCAGAAGTCCACGAGTACCGGAAGGGTGGACTCGACGACTTCAACCTGAAAGCTATCGTCGGTTATGGTTATTGGATTTCCCAACGCGCACACCACCTTTCGTTAAGAAGTCGTTTTGAAATTACCGGTGAGTTCCCGGGCACGAGCGTTACCAATACACGTACCCCAGGATTCCGGCTCCTCATGGATTGTCAAATCTACCAAGTTTTCGGGGTCGTGTCAAGAATCACAAAAGAGAGTGAAAGCCCAAGTGAGGGTGTCGCCCGGCGCCGATTCAGACGGCCGGCCCGGAACACATTCGGCAGATGAGTTGCGTGAGCGTGGCTGCGGGTGCGCGAGAGCGGGATTTCAGTAGATTGTCCGCGTTCAGGAGCGCTTCGAAAGCGTGCCACAGGTTCTGATCGTCGAAACGGGCGGCCTGATCCACGTAGCTGGAAACAAAGAACGGTGGGACCTTCAGCTTTCCGGCCATTTCGGATCGTGGCAAGCCAGAATTCCTCAGCCACCGGGCCTTGCGAAGAATGCCAATGTGCCTGATGAGCATCGCGACAATTGCCACCGGACTGTCACCGCGGTCCAGGAGGCGATGCAGAACGGTCAGGGCCTCGCCGGTTTTCCTTTGACCCACGACGTCGGCGAGTTCGAACACCGTTGCGTTTCGTGAAGCGCCGGCCACCTGTATGACGTCGTCGCGCGTGATCGTGTCGCGTTCATTTGTATAGATGGCCAGCTTTTCGAGTTCGCTGACGAGTTCGCCTGGATTCGGCCCAACGCCGAGGTGAAGCATGTGCGCGGCTTCGGGTTCAATCCGCTTATTCAG
>CAZKDZ010000123.1:0-18466 GCA_964551635.1 uncultured bacterium
CCCTGACTTCACCTTCGTACATTACGTCGTGTTCCTGTAAATTGACGATGTGCGCAGATCATGTGGTTTCCAACGACGGACAGTCTCAATTCCTGCGCGGGGAACGGGACCGCCGCCCCGTTGAATTTAGGAGATATAGGAACCCGAATCAAGGGGCGCGTTCCTACCTTGCCGACGCCGCGAAAAACCGTTGACATCGGAATTCTCGCGATGCATGTTTTGTCCGACGTGAGCTTACTGGATAGAAGATGAATAAAATCAATTAGATAGAAAATTCATCAAGTTCCACTGACGCCTGTCGACGGCGAGTACTGGTGGCTGTAGGCGATGGCGCCGCGGGCCTATCGCTGCGATTCGATCGGCGATCGCTGTCGACGGTCCGGATCGCCGCCGCGGACGTCGAAGGGCGAAGATTTTCCAAAGGAGGTATTGCGATGAAGATATTGATTTTGTCTGGTGAGAATCACGGCTTCGATCAGAGCGCCGGAATGATCCATGGGTTTCTGGACGACCAGTCCGAACTGTCCGTGGAACTGAGTACGGACAAGGACCTGCTGGCGGGCGGGTTGGAACTGTACGACGTCTGCGTGTTCGGAACGGGGTTCACGCGCACCGTCAGGCGGGAAGATGGTTCGATTGCCCGCGAACCGGAACTGACGCCCGCGCAGGAGGACGGGCTCTTCGGGTTCGTCGCCGGCGGCAAGGGGCTGGTGGGGATTCACGGATCGGCATGGTGGATCGGCGGGCGCGCGGCGGACCTCCTGGGCGGGCACGCCAATTGGCACCCGCCCGGGTTGACGTTCAGCGTACGGGTGGAAGACGGGGACCATCCCGTGATGGAGGGCATCGAGGATTTCGAAGTGGACGACGAAATCTACATTTCGGCGTATGAACCTCAACTGCGGATTCTCGCGTCCGCGCAATGGCATGGCGGGACGTTTCCCGTTGCGTGGGTGAAAGCGTACGGGTCGGGCCGAGTCTTCTACACGGCGCTCGGGCACGGCCCCGGGACGTTCGCGAGGCCGCCGGTGCAGACGATGCTCTGCCAGGGCGTGCGCTGGGCCGCGGGTTGAACGTCACACACGGGAGATGACACCGCAAGAGGCTGAAAGGCCGTCGCGCTGCCGGACTGCGAACTCGTACGCTTACCGAAGGCGCCGGTTTGGCACAGGGTGTCGACTCAAGGAGGAAACGAAATGCTGGAGTTGAATCTGACGGATAAGGTGGCGCTGGTGACAGGGGGCAGCGAAGGCATCGGAAGAGGGATCGCCCTGAAGTTGGCCGCTGAGGGGTCCCGGGTTGCGATGTGCGCGCGGCGGGAGGACGTTCTGGCGGACGCGGCGGACGCCATCAGATCGGAATCCGGCGCCGAGGTTCTCGCGGTGGCGGCGGACGTCACGCTTGCCGCGGACGTGGAACGGTTCGTAAACAACGCGGTGTCCGCATTCGGCGGCATCGATATCCTGGTCAACAATGCGGGCCGTTCCGAAGCCCATCACTTCGAGGATGCGACCGAGTCCGTCTGGCAGGAGGACTTCGATTTGAAGTTCTGGGCCGCGGTCCGCAGTTCAAGGCTGGCGGTTCCGCACATGAAGGCGCGCGGCGGAGGCAGCATCGTGAATGTCACGCATCCGGGAGGCAAGGCGCCGGGGCCGGGCTCGGTGCCCACGTCGGTGAGCCGCGCGGCGGGGATCGCATTGAGCAAGGCGATGTCCAAGGACCTGGCGCAGCACCGGATTCGTGTCAATACCGTGTGTCTCACGAATATCAGGTCCGCGCAGGCCCGGCGGGCCTGGACGGCCTCCGGCCGCGACGTGGACTTCGATGCCTGGTGCGAGGAAATCGGAAAGGACGTGCCGCTTGGGAGGATGGGCGAACCCGGAGAGGTGGCCGATCTGGTCGCGTTTCTGGTGTCCGACCGGGGCGCCTTCATCACGGGCGCCGCGATCAACTTCGACGGCGGGTCGGGTGAGACGGTATAGGCGCTCTATATCGCCAGCTGATGCGCGCGGGTGAAGCAGCGACGGCGGACGACGTGTACCACGAACACGGAGCCGATGGCGGTGGCGGCGACGATCATCAGCATGACGATGATCTGATATTTGATGGCGGTCATCGGATCCGAGCCTGCAAGGATCTGACCCGTCATCATCCCTGGTAGAGACACCAGACCGACGGTCATCAGGGCGTTGATGGAGGGAATCATGCCGGCCTTCACCACGTCGCGCAGAATGGTGGCCGTGGCTTCCTGGTAGGTAGCTCCCAGACAGAGCGCGAGTTCAATCTGGGCTCGCTGCTTGCGCAGGTCCGAAAAGAGTCGTTCCAGTGCGATCGTGACGGCGTTCATGGAGTTTCCGATAATCATGCCGCCCAGGGGGATGAAGTACTGCGGCGTGTACCAGGGTTTGACCTGAACGACGACCGCCGTTACCAGGATGGACACGGTCGTATAGCTGGCGACCATGGAGATGAAGGTGGGCACGAAGTAGGCCACCTCCTTTTCCTTTACCCGGCCGCGGATGGCGTGGGCCGCCCAGAAGACCATCCAGACGAAAAGGATGAGGATCAGGTACGGGTTGTTGATCTGGAAGATGTACTCGAGTACGTATCCGACGAGGAAGAGCTGCGCGAATGTGCGCACCGTGCCCCACGCGAGGTCCTTTTCCAGTTTCAGCCGGAAGACAACCGAGCCGGTGCCCGCGATCAGAACGAAAACGAGACACAGAAGCAGTTGCACGGGCGTGATCTCGATCAGGTTCAAGCGGTGACCTCCTGAAGACCGCCGTCGAGCCGGTAACGCCGGGCAATGACCCGAACGGGCGTGGAGTCCAGGTGGGTCACCTGGACAATGCCGATGTTCTGTTCCAGCGCGAGTCGTTCCAGCCACGTCTCGACCACGGATCTGGACTCGGGGTCGAGGGCGGAAGTGGGTTCGTCGCAGAGGAGAAAGCGGGGTTCGGACAGCAGCGTACGGATCAGGGCGATCCGCTGTTTCTGGCCCACGGAAAGCGTTTCGGCGTCGTCTTCGAGGTCCACGTCCTGAAGCAGGAAATCGTCCAGAAGGCTTCTCAGCCGTTCATCGTCCGGCTCTTGCCTTTCGCGTCCGGCCCTGAACGTGAATGACATGGTCAGGTTGGCCCGCACGTTGCCGCCGGCCATTGCGGGCGTCTGCTGGACGTAGCCGACCGTTCGACGCAACTCCGTGACGTCGTGGCGGGTCACGGGTTCACCGTCAAGCAGGATGTCGCCCGAGGAGGGCTCCTGCAGCCGGTTGGGCAGTCTGAGGAAGCTGGACTTTCCGCTTCCCGACGGTCCGTGGATGAGTACGAAATCCCCGCTGTCAACGGTGAGGTTCACACGTTGAAACAGCGGTTTTTTTGTGCCGTACCGAAGCGAAAGGTTCTTGATCTCGAGGCGCATGGCTGCCTGAAGAGCGCGATAGGTTAAGCGTTCTCGAAGATTTCGATTACGTCGATGATGCTCAGGCCGGTGTGATATCCCGGGTCCGCATCCGCGGTGGCGGGAATAACGGGTACGACCCGGCCGGATGCGTCCCGGGTCTGATAGGCCATCAGATGGAGGTCCGGTCGAACGAAGTGCCTTGTGAATGCGTTGTGGCACGCGCTGAATATGCCGAGGGCGCTCTGTCGCTGTTCCGTGGATCGGGCGATTGAATGGCAATACGCGGCGGCGCGCAGCGTTTCGGGCAGGTTCCACCACGGCATGTCCGTATTGGCGGGTGATCGGGAAACCAGGTCGAACACCTTGCAGATGCCGCCGGGACCGGGCTGGAAACCCCCCGCAAAAGTGTGCGCGAGCAGAGCGGGCATACGCGCTTCGATGCCGGCGATTTCCTTCAGTTGTCCGGCATCCGCCAACGCGTTTTCTCTGGCAGTGGAGGTGAATTTCAGCGTCAGGCCGATGAATTCCAGGACGTGGCCCGGATCGGAGAGGATCTTTCCGTCCTCCTCGAAGGGTGCGCCGTCGTCGTCCACGGCTTCCCAGAAATCGTACTCCCGGAGACGCGTGGCCCGCCCGTCCAGATTGACGTAGGTCTTCATTTCGTGACGGATGAGGCGCAGGCCCATTGCCACGCTATCGGGAACGCGGTGTTCGGCCAGCATGGCCGCGGCGCCGATTTGAATCATGAACGCGCCGTGGGGATGGCGACCGGGCCGGGGCGCCGTGGGGTTCCCGGGATCCAGCGATATCTGGTCGGTTACGAAACGCCCTTCGTTAATCGCGTCGTCCACGCGGCGGCAGTAGTCCATGGCTTCCGCTTCGGCGTCCCCGAGCTCGAGGTAATTTGCCGCGGCAACCATCCCCTTGGCGCTGAAGAGGTCGCTGAACCCGTAGCTCGATTCCTCCGTGAGCCTCATCGCCTGGATCCCGCCTTCCCGGTCCAGCGTGAACGGGTCTCCCTGCGGGGTCATGAAAAAAGAGAGGCGGCCGGCGTTCCGGGCGCGGACTTCAAGCAGCGCCTCGAGTACCTCGGCCGCGACGCGCTCCAGGCGCTGCCGCAGTTCCGGCGCCAGGTTGTGGCGGCGCATCCAGTGACAGTGCCCTGCCAGGGACTCGAGACCGCGCCCCTGAATCCAGCCATAGACCGCGTTCGGCCCCCTCACGGGATCGTCAGGAGGGAAGTCGTCTCCGGTGATGAGGTCCAGTTTGGTATCGATGAAGGGGTAGTCCGGCGCGCGTTCAAACCGGTCCGCGATGGCGGCCATCACCGCAAGTAGCATGGCGCGGTAGTCAGGCAGAACGGATCTGACGTCGTGGTGGGAGGGTCGTTCCGGAAGGAGGATTCCCTGGTATACGAAATCGGGCATGTCGGCGGCTCCCGGGATGCGACCCCGTCATTGCTATCGGAATCGGGGCGCGGCGCCCGCCTGGCTCGGATGCGTTCCGGCTTCAACCGGGCGCTGCGGGACAACCCTACGACCAGACGTAGACCTCGCCGTCGTCGTCCGACCAGCCGATGAAGACGGCGAGGACGATTCTGGGGTCGGTTCCTTCGACCGCGGGGACCTCGTGGATGCAGCGGGTGTTGAAGAAGTAGAGATCGCCGGGTTCGAGTTCGACGCGGCAGTTTTCGACGTTGTTCACACGCGCGTATTCGTGAAACGAACCGGCGGCGATATGGGATTCGACGTCTTCCGTCCACAGGCGCCGATGCAGGACGGCCTGGGTTGCCGGTCCGGCCTGGGCGGCGTTCTGGAAGCAGACGACGCCGGCGAACTGGTGTTCGAACCGGGAAACCTCGTAATTGAAGCGTTTTTCGCGCAGCGTGACGTGATCGATGTGCGGCCGGTAGGTGTGGTGGGTGTAGTGGATGCGGAAGATGGCCGGACCGTATAGCCGGCCGTCGGGTTCGCGGGCCGTCACCACCCGTTTGCCGCCGGCTAGGGCGGCCAGGCTGTCATAGATGACGTCGACGGGATTGTCGAAGCCGTCGAAGAGGTGTTCGAAGAGTTTGTGGGTCCGGACGGCGTCTTCGAAAAACCCCCGCTGGTCGTCACCCATGTTTCCCAGGCTGGTGCCGATATCGATTCGTGTGCGGGTGTCGTCGGAGTCCGTCTCCGCCGGGTCCCTCATCAGGCCGCGGTCTATGAATCGACGGATTAGGCCCTTGCAATGGTCGGGATTGCAGGACCGCCGCAGAAGAATGGCCGGAATCTCGGCCCTGGAGAGTGCGTGGAGCGGACTTGCGAACCTCGCGTTGACGGTTTCCAGGTCAGGACCGACCGGCAGCCACGAACCGGCGGCGGGCATATCGGTTTCCTTTCGTCCTATGCCAGGTCTTTGAATTCGATGAGCACGCGTTCCCGGTATCCGGAAAGCTTGCGGTAGACGACTCCGGCGCTGCCGAACATGCGTTTCGAGGCTCGAACGGAATCGGTCTCCGCGTATTTGTCGGCCAGAAAGATGACTTCCCTGATTCCCGATTGAATGATGACCTTCGCGCATTCGTTGCAGGGAAAGTGGGTAACGTAGATGGTGCAGTTGTAGAGGTTGGTATCGATCTTGTTCAGGATCGCGTTGAGTTCCGCGTGGCAGATGTACGGATACTTGGTGTCGAGAAAGCCGCCCTCTCTTGCCCACGGATATTCGTCGTCCGAGCAGCCGATGGGCAGGCCGTTGTATCCGATACCCACGATTTTCTTCTTCTCGTTGATGATACACGCACCGACGCGCGTATTGGGGTCCTTGCTCCTCAGGGCGGAAAGCAGCGCGACGCCCATGAAATATTCGTCCCACGAAAGATAGTCTTCGCGCTTGTTCATTATTGACCAGGTAAATTGCCGGAAAGATGGAAACGCGCGGGCCCGGAATAATCCGGACGCGGGACTTGCATAGACAATATGCTCTTCAATGACGGCATCCGCAACCGTTTCTTCGGCTCCGGTGTCCTGTCCCGATAATTCCTCACCGTTCGACCGCCGATTCAGGGCCTTTTCGCCGCTTCCGGACCGACCGGCAGCAATCTGAGGCCGGCATATGCCTTGGCCTGAACGCCGCCTTCGCCCACTGCCAGTTTCACGTGATTGAGTCCCTTGTGAAGGATAAACGCACCATCCTTGCCGAACAACTGTTCCAGCACCGGGAAGGAACGCAAGCCGTTCCCCTTTGCCGGCAGACAGAGTTCCCGCTCCTCCAGGCGTTCCAGAACCGGCAGCCACGTCCTTGCGCCCGTATTGAGCCAATCCCCCACCGGCCAGAGGCCCTTCCTTTCGCTTCGCGGAAACATCTCCAGTCCCAGGCGCGGCCGCAAACCGTGAGCTGAAGCGTCGAAACAGGGTCGGAAGTACGGTAATACGTCACGCCAGTCAACAAGGGCGTCCATCACGTTTCGTACCGAACCCGCCCAACCGGAGCGCGCCAGGAAAACCGGCATTTCCTCCGGATTGATGCCGTTGACAATCACACGCACGGCCCTGAAAGAGCGGCCGGGCATCGCACCCACGTGATCCAGCCGCCCCCCCGGCGGAAGCGCATTGACGACCCGCTCGACGACCCTGCGCTCACCCGCCTCGTCATTCCAGCCGACCGCGTTCGTCAACTCCGCAACCACGTCTCCGGGAGAACGGACCTCTGTATCATCCGGAAGTGCGGCGGGCCGCAACCCGAGAAACAGACCGGGGTCCCGCGATGCTTCCGACCCGGTTCCGGCGATATCGTATTCGAGCATGATGTCGTTGAACCTGGCGCTCAAGCCGGATTCGGTTGCCGACTGAGTGTCCGCGAATTCTGAAAGGAATCTGCCCAGCGCGGCAGCCGTGGAATCCTGCCGGGCCGTCTTTCCGCGATTGACAAAGTAGGCCCGCAATCCCGGATGCCCCGGAAGCACGCGGACAGAGAAGTCGGCCGCGGGCGCCGGGTCGCCAAGCCCGAACTCGAAGAATACCCTGTTCAAAACCGGCCAGCCGGGAAGTTCGCCGACGCCGCGCACCAGGCGGTCCCAACCGGGGCCGTCTACAAGCTCCCGTGGAATGAAACGGCGCGACTGCGGTGAAATCACGCTGAGGCGATCAGACATCGTAATCTCTTTCGTCATACCGCTACATTCGAACCACAGTTTCATCGCGAGCAGACGGTCGCTGCCCGCACCCAGGCGGTCCGGAAGGGATGCCGGCAGGGTTCAAATCGGACGTACACGAAACCCGGCGCCGCCTTCGGGCGACGCCGGGAAGATAAATCGTTGCGCCATCTGGGATTCCTGACCCCGACTCCTGATATCTCGGAAAGTACGTCTGTACGACTATGGCCCACCCAACGGCACGTGGTATTCGTCGTGATGGTCATGACCCCATTCACAATTCTCGGCGCCCCCGCCGCCCACAACCGCCGCCAACTCGTCCTCGCTCATCGTCTCAGGACCGGTTCTCAACGGAAGAACCAGGTGGGCGGTCGTCAGGTTGTCTTCGTGAATTTCCACCGAGAAATTTTCCGGAATCTCCACGCCGAGCTCCTTTTCTATTGCGTCCCTGGGATTCTTCAGCAGACCGGCGCGAAACTCCGAGTCGAAAGACGCTCTGAATACGACGTGTTCCTGCATCTCCTTCATGGTCTTCATCGTGGTCCCCCTGTTCTGGAGTGGTGGAAAAATATGAACTTCTCGTGATTGTGGCTACTTTTTCGTGATTTTCTTGTTGGATTTCGGAAGATAAAAATGATATTTTCGTGATAATTACCACAACGCAAATATAACGAATCTCCGTTGAATGTCAACCCCTGCGTACGGACTTCCGGGACGGCGTGGGGGCAGGTACCGTTACGGCTTACGCGCCCGTAGACCGAACCGTCTGACGCCGCGCGAGAGCGGCAAAGACCCCATTGCGCTCGATCAGCTGCCGGAAGCTGCCGCTTTCCACGATACGCCCGGCGTCCAGCACGAAAATTCTGTCAACGTCGCGGATCGTGCTCAGCCGATGGGCAATGACGACACGGGTCACGCCCAAACCCTTCAGGGACGATTGCACCACTGCCTGCGCCCGGTTGTCCAGGGCGCTGGTGGCCTCGTCGAAAAGCATGATGCGCGGCTTGCGGGCGAATGCGCGCGCGATCAGCAGCCGCTGCTTCTGTCCTGCCGAAAGACCCACGCCGCCTTCCGGCAGGATCGTGTGCATACCCATCGGCATCGCCCGTATATCCTCTTCGAGCGCGGCCGCCCTGGCTGCGGCCCACGCCTCTTCATCGCTCAACGGAGACATCCCGGCGATATTCTCGAATATATTCCCCGCGACAATCTGGCCGTTCTGAAGCACGACGCCCATATGCCTGCGGAGGGCCGTCAGGTCCAGGCTGGACAGGTCGTGCCCGTCAAGAAACACCGTCCCTGACTCCGGACGTTCAAAGCCGAGCAACAGCCGGTAGACGGTGGATTTTCCGCAGCCTGAGGGTCCCACGAACGCGACGTAGTCTCCCTGCCGGATTCGAAACGATACGCTGTGGATCGCCCGTGGCGCTTCCGGACCGTATCGGAAGTTCACGCTCGAGAATTCCAGCTCGCCCTTTATGTCCGAAAGCTCGATGCGTCCGTCCGCGGTCTCGGGCGTCGCATTGAAGATCGGTCGTACGCGCTCGAGAAGCGGGATCACGGCGATTGCGGTTGCCGCGGCGGAGGTGAGGGCAAACACCGCGCCGGTGAGCTGGCCGAACGCGGCATTGAAGGACAGAAAGCCCGCCAGGTCGAACGTCGATCCTCCCGCATCCAGGATGGCGTGCTGCACCGATTCGAAGATGACGATAAGCGCCAGGGGATGAAACATGCCAACGACGACGTATTGCGCCGCGGTCCACTTCAGCGCGGCGAAGGCGGCCTGCTTCTGTTCGGCGAAACGCCGGGCCCAGCGCGCCAGCGCGAAGGTCTCGGAATTGGCAACCCGAAGCTTGGCAAGGCCGGTTATCAGTTGAAATACGAACCCGTTGATCGCTCCCTGAATGCGAAATACGTCCCGATAATGACGAAGCTGCCCCCGCGCCAGAAACCATGCCGCACCCACCAGGACCATCAGCATCCCGCAGACATACAGAGCGAGCGACCGGCTGTAGTAGAAGAGCAATGCGAGATTGAATACGGAAAAGATGCCGCCCATGGCCGCACCCACTGCCGCGAACGAGATGATACGCCTGATCTCGCTGATTCCGTTCGCGCGGTTTTCAAGGTCCCCCACCGTGAAGTCGCGAAAAAACGGTGCGCGAAGCGAAATCAGCCTGCTCCAGATGGCGGACTGGAGGCGCTCGTCGACGCGACCCTCGATCCTCAGCAGGGCGATTCCGCGCACAATCTCGAAGACCGCGTTCCCGAAAGCAGCCAATAACAGCGCGATCAGTGCAACAGACCACAGCGAGATTTCCGCCCGGGGAATGATGCGGACGAGCATCTCGCCGGTGAGTATCGGCGTCAGGAGTGACGCCATTCCGCCCAGGATGCCCACCAACAACACCGTACGAAGATCCTCCCCGCGACCATGCAAAGAGAATCGAAGTACGGACCCGCCCGACTCGATGAGGTCGGGCAGCGGCGCGTAGAATGCCAGACCGCCCGGAGCGATACCCGCCGCGTTGCCTTCGTTGACCACGAAAGATGCACCCGTGACCGGATCAGTGGCCCGGTAACTGCCGCGGTTGTCGGAAAGAAGCGCGAGCGGCCGGTCCGCGCCGCCGTCGCCCGCAGTGAAACCCACCAGGGAAGGGCCGTCCCGCCGCCACCATCCCGGCTCCAGCGAAATCCATCGCGTCCGGATCCCCGACCTGCGGGCAATCCCCTCCACAGCCTCCACGGACGTCTGCGCTTCCCCGGACTTCGACGGGATCTCCAGCGAGGCTCCGCAGGAAGAAGCCACAATGGCTGCCGCCGCCTGAAGCGGCGTTCCGTCGCTGCCGGCGGCGATCGCGTTGTCTCCGGGCCCAGCCAGAATTCTCTCGAATCCGCCGAGCGCCCGCGTAACCGATGTTCTCCTGACTTCGTGCGCGTTGCGGCGGCGGACCTGCAGGTTCTCGGCCGATTCCGACTCGGCGAGAATGGCGAATTCCAGGATTCGGGTGCTGAAACCCTCAAACGCTTCCCAGAACCGGTCCGTGAGAAGGGCGGTTGGCGTATAGAACGCGGACACCGTCGCGTCGGCGTCGATCTGCAGCCAGGTTCGCTCGGTTACAGGCACGAGCGGACTGCCCGCGGGCACGGCCAGGGCGTCGCGGCCTGCAAGGCGCATCGGCGCATCTGTACCGACCCAGATGACGTCCATATGCTGGGCGCTGAGCATGCTGCCGGCTGCACAGGATACGTCCGGTTCCGCCTCCAGCAACTGCGCGTCCCGGGGCGGCGGCCGATCCCGAACCACGAATTCAGAGATCCGGGAAATCCATTCGTCGATCCAGTTGGTTGCTGCAAGATCGAAGTCGTCCCCAGCGACGCCGTCCCGCTCTCCCTGGACGATGACCGCATCGAGAGAGGGTACGGCGAGGAATCCGAACGTGCGATGAGGCTGATCCGGATGCCTGACTGTGTCCGAGCCAAACGCCATTTCTCCGGACGGAACCCGGGCGACGAACTTGCGCCGGCCCGCGGCTTCGTTGTCTTCGAGCTGGACGGCGAAAACGTCCAGGTATCCCCGTTCAACGAAGTAGACGACGGCGGTGTCGTCCATGGGGAACGGCCGGTGGGCGCCGGTTTCGATCCGGACGCCGCGTAAGCGTTCGATGAGCGGCTTTTCAGGCATGGCGTCAGTCCGACATGACCAGGGTTCTGTAAAGGCCGTCTTCCGCGATCAGGCTGTCGTGTGTGCCGCGCTGGACGATGCGGCCCCGGTCGAGAACGACGATCTGGTCCGCGTCTCTGATGGTACTGAGCCTGTGGGCAATGATGAGGCATGAGCATCCGCGGCGTCGGAGCCGGTCGTCGATTTCGACCTCGGTAATGGGATCCAGCGCCGCGGTGGCCTCGTCGAGAACCAGTACGGCGGGATTCCTCACAAGCGCACGCGCGATTTCCAGGCGCTGACGCTGACCGCCGCTGAAATTGCGCCCCCCCTCGCTGACGGGGCAATCGTATTTCATGGGCCTTGCGGAGACGACGTCATGGATTGCGGCATCCCTGAGCGCCTGTACCACGTCGCGTTCTTCGATGTCGGGATCCCACAGCGCGACGTTTTCCCGCACGCTGGCCTCGAACAGTACAACCTCCTGGTCGACGTAGGATACGATTTCGGCGAAACGGGAGGGATGGATGTCCTCGAATCCCTGCCCGTCAATGCGCACGGTTCCGGACCAGGGCGTCAGCAGACCGCATACGATCCTGGCAACAGTCGACTTTCCGCTTCCCGACGCGCCTACCAGCGCCACTCGGCGGCCCGGCCCGATGCTGAGACTGAAATCCTCGATGAGGGGCGGATCCGTGGCGCTATAGCCGAACGTCACGCCTTCGAGATCCACAAACCCTCGGGGCACGGGTGCGTCGTCCGGAACAGGCTCGGCCGTGTTGATGCCCCTGAGCGTACGCCGGTCCGGGGCGTAGTTCAGAACGTCGTCGAGACGACCGATATCCGCCCGGATCAGCTGCAGGCTGGCGCCGAATCGAACCAGACCTTCAACAGGTCGCGAGAAACTCAGCGTGAGACTCTGAAAGGCGATCAGCGCGCCGATGGAAAGCGCCCCGTCCAGAATACGTAACCCTCCGTATCCCAGTACGATGATGGAGGTGAGCGCCGAGAGCAGAACGGGCGCGACATTGGCAACCGTTGAAACGGTATCGAGGCTCTGCTGGGCGCGAAGTGCATTGGAGTGGATACCGGACCACCGGGCGAAAAAATCGTCCTCGGTACCGTTGGCCTTGAACGTCTCGATGATCCGGATGCCGTTTATGGAGGCGCCGGCAACCCTGCCCCGCTCTTTGAGCAGGCGGCGGTTGGCGTTGTCCCGGGCGCGTGCCGCGAAACGCAGCACGATCAGATTGATGGCGACCATCGCCAACGCCATCAACGTGAGTGGAACATCGTACGATAACATGACCAGAGCATAGAACACCATCGTGAAGACGTTTATCGCATTGACGGCCAGTTCGCCGGAAAGCAGCCGTGCGACCGTGTCGTTCGACGCCACGCGGCTGGCGATGTCGCCGGCGTATCGCTGGCTGAAGAACAACATCGGCAACGTTGCGACGTGCCAGAAGAAGCGCACGGTCGAGATAACGGACAGCTTGGTCTCCATCCTTGCCAGCAGGATACGCTGCAGCCAGGTCAGCGCGCCCTGGACAACGGCCGCGAGGGCCAGCCCGATCAGCATCGGAGACACCCAGGCGCTGTTCTGCCCGATAAGTACATCGTCTATGAATACCTTGATCAAGGTCGGGACGGCCACGCCGGGCACAACGAGAGCCAGGGTCGCCAGCGCCACGTACGAAAACGGACTTCCCGCGTCGCCAAAGCGGTCGCGCAGTCCGCGAACCAGATTGGGCTGCGGACCGCCCGGACTGAACCCGGACGATGGCGCGAAACCGAAGCAGACGCCCGCGAAGCCCTCGACGAACTCCTGCTTCGTTATCCTTCGAGGTCCCTCACCGGGATCGTTGATATAGACTCTGTCGCCTTTAATCCCTTCGAGAACGACGAAATGGTTGAACTCCCAGAAGACCACCATGGGAAACGGAATGTCGAACAGTTGCTGGTGCTGACTGCGGAAACCCCGGGCAATCAGGCCGTATTCCCGGGCCGCATTCAACATATTGGCGGCGTTGGCGCCGTCCCTGGAAACGCCGCAGCGTACCCGCAGCGCTTCGAGAGGCACCCATCGACCGTGATAGGCGAGAATGATGCCCAGGCATGCGGCGGCGCACTCCGTGGTCTCCATCTGCAGGATCGTCGGCGTCCTGAAACGTCCGCCACGATCGGACCGCAGGTTCGGACGCAGCTCTGGCTGGCCGCTCAATGACTCAGTTTTTCTCTGATCCATGGCAGGACAAGCGCGGCTGGCGATTGGGTGGACGCCCGGATTTCGACCCTCGCAAGCGTTCCGGGAGTGATCTCAAGGCGAGTGGCTTGCGGCGAGGTCCACGCGAAACCGCTCTGTGTCGTCGCATCCGGTGTGAGCGCGATTCGCGCCGGATATGGCGGACCCGCGGATGAGAAGGTCTTGGCAAGCTCCTGGTTTCGGAGCACGGCGACCATGCCGTTCAGGCTCGCCGGAAACTCGGACACGTTTTCCACGACGCCAATCATGGAGCCGAATTCCTCGCGTCGGACGGTGACCGGCGTTACGAGGACGGACATGCCCGCCTTGACTCTCTTGCCATCCATGGCAGAGATGTAGGTCAGTACGTCCAAACCTTCTCCACCTGTCTCAATGCTCAGTACGGACTCTCCGGGGCTGAGCGTGGCGCCAGTCTGCGCCTTAATCTCGATGATCCTTCCGGAGACGGGAGCGCGAATTCGCCAGGTTTCGATGAGCGCATTGAGTTCGCTGACTTCCAGCTCGGCTTTCAGGAGTTCGCCTTTGGCGTGTGACAGCCGGGAATTGATGGCGTTCCGTCGTCGAATGTCGTCCGCTTCGAGTGCGTCCCGACGGCGCAGTAACTCGAACAGATTCTGTTGCAAGACGCTCAGCGCCTGTTCGCTCCTCTCGACAGTCATCCGATCGATCATCCGCTGCGCAAACAGCTTCTGGTCGTTCCGGAGGCGCATGTCGGCTTTTTCCCGGAGTTTGCGGTTCGTGTCTTCCATCTCGTCCAGGCGGTCCCGCTGCCTGGCGATATTCTCCGCCGAGAGCCTGTTTTCCTTATTGCTCTCGTCCATGCGATCCCTGAGTTCCTCCTTGTGCTCGGCTACGAGCGCGACGGCGCTCTCCAGCCGTTCATTCGTCTCCGCGTCGAAGATTTCCGCGACAACGTCGCCTTCAGAAACCTGCTGTCCGACGGCAGTTGAGATTCGCGCCAGTCTGCCGCCGCCGGAAGACGCCGCGTCGAATACCATGCCTTTGCGACTCAGAAAAATGCCCTCGGCTTCCACGTAGATGGAAATCTCACCCCAGATCCCCCACGCCACAACGGCGACGGTCAACGCCAGAAGGACGCAGAGCCACAGCCATGTCATCGGCGTTGTCACGTACAGCGCGCGGTCCAGGTGTTCGGGCGTCCTCAGCCGATCAAGCTCCTTGTTCCGGTTGGATTCATTCATATTCGAGTAGGTCGGGAAACCGGGCGTGCGGCGTTTCAATCAGATCCATGGCAACTCGCAAGGTCGGCCCTTGCCGTCAATACACCGGCCTGCAGCGGGGCTGAGGAACTGGCGGCCAGATTGCGCGCCTGTGAACAGATGCCCCGCCAGGTAATCGATATATGACTTTTTCGTGTCAACATCTAATGCGGGCGAATTTTAGGGAAATCGATCACAGATGTCAATCAAATTTCGAGTCCGCGCCCCGGCCATTCGATTGACCGACCCGCTCAACCCGCACACCTAACAAAAAGACCACCCTATATACGGGTGGTCTTTTGCCGAACTGCAATCGTCAGTTCGATATTGCCGGCCTGGTTGCGCCGATTCGTCTCCACTAGAGACTATTTCAGGGACTTATTATGACATACAGGCGATAGTTGCGGTCCTTTCGGTGATTAATTTATGATACTCGGCAAAATGCCAAGATGAACAATCCCGGCTGCCATCGATCGCTATGAGCTATCGCCCGAGTTGATATGTAACGGCCAGCTTGATCCGCCGGCCCTTGGGATCGTGCGTGAAGCCGTCGTAGGCCTGCTCGATATTCACGAGAGGAGGCATCGTGTCGAGCAGATTCATCCCGGACAGGGCGACGTTCAACCCGTTCGGCATATTCCACAGAAATGTCATGTCCCACGTTACATACGATTCGATGGTACCGAAAATGCTCTTGATCTTCGAATTGTCGGAGGCCATCGAACCCCGGTCCTCGTAAGAGGAAATGTAGTTCAGATAGGTCGCGAGACTGTAGCCCTGCCAGTAATAGCTGCTGGAAATCCGGCCCTTGAACTTGGGAAGCGACGTCGCTATGGGATTGCCGAAATTCAGGTAGCCTGCGGCGTCCGCCTCCTCCTGCAGCACCAGGCCGCCCAGCATCAATGCCTTTGTCTCGTACGCCAGTGTATATGTGCCTTCCAGGCCGGCCGTGAACAGGCCCGCACCCCGCGGGACCCTCGTACCCAGATGCAGATCGATCCCCGAGGTCTTGAGCCCCGGCCAATTGACGATATCCACCTGCACCCGCTCAAGTTCCGACGCCGCGCAAGTGCCGGTACCGATCCCGTCCGGGCACACGATGAACTGCTTCAGGGCGTCCTTGTTGGCTTCGTCCGCGTACAGGGCGGTAATGGCGCCGTGGGGCATGGAACCGATCACATCGCTGAAATCGTAACTCCAGTAGTCCAGCGTCGCCTCGAAGCCCTTTTCGGTGACCAGTGCGAGCCCCGCGTTAAAGGTGAACGCCCGTTCAGGCTTGAGGTCCTTGCTCCCGATTCTGTCCACCGTCTGATACGCGCCCGTCTCGTTGATCCACTCGAGCGTGGAGAGCGGGCTTTCATTCACGTCGTCCAGCGACGGCGTTCGGAACGTCGTCTGCACCGAGCCGCGCAGAAACACGGACTGGTCCGACGATTCCGTCAACTGATATCGCCACCCGAATTTGGGGTCGAAACTGCTCGCCGCGTCGTGAAACTCGTAGTTGGCCGCCAGCTGCACGTCGAACGACTCACCGAGGCTCAGGGGCGTTTCCGCAAAGAAGCGATGCACCGTCTGGGATTCATCGTAAGGCCGATGCACATTGGTGAACGCGTAGGGTCCGAACCGGTCCTCCGCCGAGCAGTTCCTGTCGCCCACAACCGGACACGGGTTGATGGTTACGTCGCCCTCGTCGTTGGGATCTCCGCTGGCATTGAACAGGCGGAACTGGTAGCCCGCCGCGTAGCTGGCGACGTCCTTGATCCAGGTCCCGGTCAGCGTGGCGTCGGCGACCAGCATGTCGGCGCTGCTCTGCATGTCCACTTCCTGATTGAGCCACTGTCGAAGTTCCTCGCTGTTGGCAAGCGCGGCGCGGTAGGTGGGATTCGCCCGGGATGCGTACGCCGAACCGTACTGGTCCGTGAACTCGATTGCGTTGCCGAAGGGATTGTAATACTGGCAGTCACCCTGCCCGGCCACCTGTCCGCTCAGGGGGCCCAGCCGCATCCCGGCCAGCGAGGCGCGGTCCGCGACCACGTCGACGCCGCAGCGCGGCCCCCCGAAGCCCCGGAAGCCGAGGAAAAGCCGCTCGATATACACGCCCGGCAGGTTGTAGTTGCCTTCGGTGCGGGAATAGGACAGGCCGAGGTCGAAGTGGTTCTCCCGATCGCCGAACGCCACGAAGTCTCCACTGGCGGAGGCCGCCATGCGCCAGGTGAGGGCGTCCCGGCCCAGCGTGCGGCCCGGTCCCGAGTTTCCGAAGGGACGACCGTTGAAATACCAGGCTTCGCCGGCCTGGCATGCCTCGTAGTATTCGTCGGTCGGCTCGGATCCGTAGTCATCGCAGAACGCGCGACGGCCCGGGTGGTCGGGCGCAACCTCCATGATGCTCGTGTCCGTGAGGGGAAACGGAGGATACGAAGGCGTCGTATACCACTCCGGAATATCAGCCCGCGCCAAAAGGGCCTCAACGTGATACTCCGTGCCGTTATCCAGCTTCCCGTTGATTTCGGCAAAAGCGCGGGTATGACTCATTTCTTCGATCAGGTTCTCATATTGCTGATACCGGAACCGGCACGTCCAGGACTCCCGAAAGCCGCCGAATTCCTCGCACCTCGGTGCGTGAATGGCGGCGGTCCACGGGGCGGGCGCCCCGATGGCGAAGGTGCCGGGATTTCCCAGGCTCGACCAACCCAGGCGCTGCCCCCCGCCGTGCCATGGCTGGAGCAGGTAGTCCCTTTCCCAGGACGGCAACGCCTGACGTCCCCTCCATTCGGCGGAGACAACCGCATGGGCCTCGCCGAGTTTCCCGCCCCATATCGCGCCTGCGTTGGTATCTCCGGCGCCAGGAAAGTACTCGTGCGCGGCGGAAACCTCGAAGCCCTCGAAGTTCCGGCGCGTGAGGAAGTTGGCCACGCCGCCCACGGCGTCCGACCCGTAAATGGCGGCAGCCCCTTCCTTGAGCACTTCAACCCGCTCGATGGCAATCGAGGGGATCACGTTGACATCCACGAAGCGGCCCCCGATCAGTCGCGCCGGGACGTAGGTCTGTCTGCGGCTGTTGATCAGCACGAGGGTGCGCGACGCCCCCAGGCCCCGCAGGTTGACGTTCGCGATGCTTTCCGTAAGTGTGGCGGCCTGGCCTGAATTGTACCAGCTGCTGCGCTCCCCGATCACGCCGTGGCTCGCGCCGAGATTCTTGAAGAAATCGACGGCCTGCGGAGACCCCTGCTCCGCCATCTCTTCGCGCCCGACCGCCACAACCGCGTACGTCTGGTTGATGGGGGATTCCTTGAACGCAGTGCCGGTCACCACGAGCTCGTCCATGTACAGCAGGGACAGATCCATGCTCAACGCAACCGTAAGGGTCTCGCCGGCGGTGACCGTTATCGCGCGTGGCTCACCCGTATATCCGATCAGTTGCGCGTTCAGTTCATGCGTGCCGGGCGGTACGTCGCGGATGACAAAGCGGCCCTCCGCATCCGACACCTCCACCAGCTCCAGAGCGGCGATGGACACGTTGGCGCCTTCCAGCGGCTCCCCGCTCTCAGCGTCCACCACGGTGCCGGTAACGGTTCCGGTTGATTGCGCCCCCACCCATTGCGCGGAGAGAAGCAGTACAGAGCCCACCAGGAACGAAAGATACGCTGCTTTGAATTTCATGATACCTCCTCGCCTTGAACCGTCAGGCTTGCCGGAAGGCCGGTACATTCGACCGGCCGTGTACGCGGGTACCGAACACACCGAATGTGCGTTCCACTTCAGGGCGCCTCCCGCACTTC
>CAZKDZ010000124.1:0-23606 GCA_964551635.1 uncultured bacterium
CATAGGATTTTCCTCTTTTTGTGCGCAGGACGTGACATCTGGCTTTTGGGGCAGCATTGCGCAAGTCGTTCCGCCGCTTCCCGAACCTGGCTACCGGGATGTTATTCATACAGCACTAAGTCTGCATCAGCTCATGGATCAGCGGCGGGACCTGACGGATATCGGTCAGTTGCCGCAGAGCGCCGGTGAAGTCCAGGCTGCGCGTCAGCCCGTACGGTATGACGATGCAGCGCAGCCCGGCCGCCAGTGCGGCGCGCAGCCCCCGGTCGGAGTCTTCGATAACGACGCATTCCGCGGCGCTGAGCCCGTTTTGCCGCATGGCCGTCAGGTAGGGCTCGGGGTCGGGCTTGGATAACCGGTAGTCTTCGCGAACGAGCGTGAAATCGAAAAAGTCCAGCAGGCCCGTGTCGGCGTGGATGATCTCAAAGTGCTCCCGCCGCGAACTGGTGACGATGCCCATACGCACCGTACCGTGGAGTTGGCGCAGCACCTGGCGCGCGCCGCCGATGACGGGCACGCCGGCTCTCACGAGTTCGGTGAAGCGGGCGTTGCGCCGGATGCGGGCGGACTCCAGCGTCTGTTCGTCTATGCCGTGTTCGGCGGCGATCCTCCTGAGTCCGTCGCTGGACTTGAGGAAGAACTCGATGAAACGGGCTTCGCTCAGGTGGACGCCGAGGGGTTCCAGGGTTTCGCGGCAGGCCTGGAAGTACATGCCCTCGGTGTCGACCAGGACGCCGTCGTTGTCCCAAAGAATGGCTTTCAACATAGCGTTTTATATCCTTTCCGCCGCCTGGTTTAAGTAGCGGCCCCGTCACGGCGAAGCCTGTCACGGGCAGACGTACATCGCGCACCAGCAGGCTTCCGTTTCTACGTGACCGGCCTGAATCTGGCCTGAAGGATCCTTTGGGCTGATAGCTCACCAAACGGCGCACCACAACCCCTGAGATCCTCCCCAACTTTGCGGTAATCGTAGCTCAATCTGTGATTTTCCACATGCCATTCCTGCCCGTCCCACGACACTCCGGCGTATCCAGCTCGATGATCCCCGTCATAAGGAAACCCGACTGAATCGATGATGCTGTATCGCTGACTGCAGGGAACGCCACAGGACGCGTAGTGAAGGTGTCCTGCCACAATCAGATCGGCCTCCGCATCCCCCAGCAGTGTCCTTGCTTCCTCTTCCGGAGTAATGGGCCGACGACTGAATGGAACAGGCTGAAGCACCAAAATTCCGTTCACGTCAGTCGGCGTTGCGTGCACGATGAGAAGGTCATCCTCCGGAGACCGCCCACCCGGCGGCGTTATCCGGTGCTCGAAAGGCAGACCCGCAAGATAGCTCACGCCATCCGTTCCCAGCTTCTCTCTCACCCAGTCCAGTCTTTCCTCGGAAACCTGTTCATCAAAGACCAGTTCGTCTGTGTTTCCATAGATCGTGGGCGCCCCCAGATTCTGTATTGCATGAAGACTCTCGGCGGGACGGGGTCCGCTCAGCACCAGGTCGCCTGCGACCACCAGACTGTCATAGGGTCGGTTTCGCAGATCCTCAAGAACAGCGTTAAGCGCAGCCACGTTGCCGTGAATATCTGAAATAACCGCAACTGAGTATGGCAGGGCATGATTCATCTCTCATCTCAATAATCTGGCTGTGGCGGTGAACGGTTGAATGTCGAAGATCGATCATCCGCGACTGGTCGACGTCGATTCCTCGCTCTGAAACATCCTATATCTCAACCGTCGTCAGCTCGTCAGGATGCACGATATAACCGCTATACCCATTTCCATGGTAGCCTCGACGGAGCCTGCCGACGACGTCCTCACTGCGCGGCGAACCGCAGTGGATGACCACAACCCTCGATATTCCAGCGTCATTGGCGATGTCAACGACCTCTGATATGTCCGCGCTGACGCCCCGGATCGGATGCGAAGCATCGTCCTCATTCCCTTTGAAATTGCGCATAGAGAGCCCGGTAACGAATGTATCAACCCCCCTGGCCAATGGCCTCAGATCGGGACAGTCCGCTCCATCGCACAGGAAGAGTACGCTGCCGCTATCCGTATCGAACCGGTACGCCAACTCGGTCAGGTATGGCTCGACATGAGGAACCTGTACAGCCGTCGCCTTCCAACCCTTCCCCTCGACAACCGCTCCCGTACCAATGTCGGATACATCGACCTTCATAGCCGGACGGGGAAGCGTTCCGCCTCTACCCACGTGTCCGTGGTGACTGATGGGGTGTTCCCGACGCGCAACGATGTCGGAAAGGAAGGCGCCCTCCTTTCCAAAAAGGCGTTCGACGAATTCCGCAGTCGGAGGCGGACCAAAGACTCTGAGGGGAGGGAGATCGCCGGGGTCGAGATCGAACCGTAGCAGGGCAAAGCACGGGAAGTCAACGATATGATCCGAATGATGGTGAGTCAGAAACACCGAATTCACCTGTGCAGGGCTCATACCCATGCGCGCCATCTTGTAGGTTGTGCCGGGGCCGCAATCAACCATGATACGATCGTCGCCGATCTCGAGAATGCAGGAACACCCGTAGCGTTCTCCCATGCGGCTGGGACGCGGACCCCCGTTACCGAGAATGTGTAGCTTCATTTGACAGTCACCGGACAGCCTTTCACGTATTATGCGCTCATGTTGGTCTACTCGCCGCCAACTCTCGACTATACGGAAAAATCCGGTCGAATAAACCCCGTATGGTTCATTCGCTGTAGAACAAATCCATCAAGTAAATGAACCTGCTCATATCCGACCCTCTTCGGGTACCTCGCGACTGCCGTCCCAGAAGCCTGGTTTGTCGGTCCCCGACGGCCAGTACCCGTCGGCGTCTTCATCCCATTGGTTTCCGCACATCGACGAGATGATGGTCCATTCCGCCGCCCCGAAATCCGGCTCCGGATGGTACAGGAAGCGCTTCAACCCCGCCTCCTGCGAAGCAGTCAGGATACCATGGAGATCACCTGCCTGCATCGGGTCGCCGCCGTGGGGGCGGCGCCCGGTGGACACCCAGGCGATCACCTTGTCGGGATCACCTATGGCCGCCAGGGCCCGCCGGGTCTCGTTGTAGACCACCCTGGAGAAGAATTCGTCCGGGAAACCCATCTCCATGTCCATGAGCGAGTTGACGCCGGGCAGCTCGATGCCCAACAGCGCCTTCACGACGGCGAAACACTCCGCCTCGCTCAGGGACGGATTCCACTTTCGCAACCGTTTTACCCAGCGGGATATGGTCCCGTACATGCCGTCCATGCCGCGGTGCCAGAAATAGTGTTTCGGAAAGATATAGTCGAAATACTCCCCCATCTGACAGTAATTCTGACCGGTGAGCGATGACCACGCCGCAGCCCTCGGGATACCGCCCAGCTCCACCTTGCGATCGACGGCGTCGACCTGTTGCCGCATGTACTGCCAGTCGAAGCGAGAGCGCTCCTGCCGCTTGCGCAGCCAGTAGAGAACGTCCTCATTGACGTCGAACAGAAGCATTGCACCCAGCATCCCGCCGTCGGCGTGGTACCGCACCATTTCCGGTGTCAGATTGTGCAAACGCTCCCGAAAGTGGTTGATGCCGCGTTGTATTCGGTCAATCTCGGCGCCGACCTGGGCGAAGCGGGCCGCCTCACCCGGACGGATCTCCAGCAGTTCGCCCCCATGGTGGAAGGCCAGTTCGTAGTGGTTTTCGCCCGGACCGTCGACAATGATACCGTGCACCTGTGGAAAGGCGTTCATCTGGTCCTGCACGTGGGCGGTCGGACCGCCTCCGGCGAAGATCAGTAGTCGCCAGCCCCGCTTCGCGGCATTGTCCAGCATCGCGTGCAGCTTCTTCTCTTTTGAGAGGTCGCGCGGACGCTGCTCCGGGACTTCTGCCCCCAGGGCCTGGTACACCTTCGGGTCGGGAGCCCACGCCGGAATGGTGGCGCCGTCCTCCTGGAGGAACGACATGCGGCCGACGGCCAGACCTTCCACGCCGCCGTCCTCCCATGCATCGAACCGCTCCTCGAACCCGTCGAGCCAGTGTTCGAACGGGCTGTCACTGCAGGTGAATACCCAGAGTTTCATTTTTCCCTCCCTTGGGGCCCGTTGAAAAAGCCCTTGCGGTCTACCTGCCAGTTGCAGGCAGGCGCAGAACGGTTTCGAAGAAGTCACGCGCGCACTTGAGATTCGTTACCGGGTGGCCAAACGGGCGCCCAGAATGGGTTTCTCCGGTTTATGGCTTTCGATCTCATTCCCCCGAGCGAGCCAGATGCTGGAGCGCCAACGAAACGGTCGCTGCCCACGACAGAACTTTGAACTCCCCAGTCCTCAACGCATCCTCTAATTCCTCCCGAGCAAGATGCAATAGCTGTTGGTCCTCAATATCATCGTTCGAAGGTTCCGCTACCAATTGAGCATCGCGAGCCAGGAATAGATACCGAACGCCAACGCCGCGATTCGGATCAACTTTGTAGCTGCCGAGATCGATCCACTCGGTCGCTTCAAATCCGGTCTCCTCCAGCAGTTCACGCCTGGCGGCGTCCAGAGGATCTTCTCCAGGTTCAATCATCCCTCCCACTGGGGCGAGAGAGATTCCCTCGACCGCGTACTTCGTCTGTCGAAAACAAAGGAACTTTCCGTCCAAAGTGACTGCGAGAACAATTGCAGCATCAGGGCCAACTATCCATGGCCAGTCAGAGATAACCTGTCCGTCCGGCCACTCCACAGTGTGACTCTCCACGATCAGGTACGGACCCTGATCGATGATAGTGCGACGGGAGAGGGTCCTGAACGGTCGCAGCTCCATGCCTTCGGGCCCCATCTGTCCTCCGACGTTTACACCCTGTTTCGGGAGGTTTTATCACGACGCCCGGTTGCCGTTTTTATCGTATTGGGGCTAACTCTTTGAACAGGAAAAGCTCCGCCAGGTCGTCCTCAAACGGGAAACCTGCCAGAAACCCGCACTCGGAAAACCCCATGTGTCTATGCCATGTCTGCGGTTCGAATTCATTGACAACGCACGAACTCAACAGGATCCTGTGGCCTCGGCGCCGCAGATCAGCTTCTACGAACGCCAACATAGCCTTCCCAACACCCTTTCGCTGGTGCTCACACAATACTCTAATCAGGCTGATGAATGCGGTGCCGCCATCATGTCCTGGCCGAAAAAAGCACGAAAGGCACAAAAAGCATCCGTGCAGAGCCGCGTGTGTCGTAACGCGGTGACCCTGCAGTTATTTCCTCAACGGACCGAAAAGGTCGTCCGGAAGCACATTTCTTCCGTTCACGTCCAGTGACCTGAAGTATCGTGGAAATCCGACGTTAAATCGCCTTTATCAACTTGCGTATATTCGAATAAACGCCCCGGAAAAGTGACGAATCAAGGTCAAATCTCTGCCTGGTTCAGTCTCCCGCGTCCGCCCACTGGTACACGTGGACCTCCAGCGGCAGGAACAGATCGATGAACTCACGGGACTCGCTCTGCGCCATGCGATCCTCGAACAGCACCCTGGGCTGAACTGGTCGGTCGAACCGCCACGTGCCCAGGACCAGGGCCGGTTCCACGTTGACGGCGATCAGGGTGTGGACGCCGTCGTGCAGCCGCTCGATGAAGTGAATGGCGTCTCCCTCCTGCTCGAGCCGCACGCCTTGTACCTGGGTGCCCGCCGCCAGTATGGGGGCCAGATGTCGCACCTCGCTGGCGACCTTGAGCACCTCGGTCCATTGCCGCGGATAGATGGCCACGTCGTCGGTGTACTCCGTGCCGGGAATCTCGCCCCCGGGCGCGTAGAACAGCAGCCCTTTGACACCCCTCGTCAGGGCGAGGTAGTTCATGGACCGAATCTCCTCGCGACTGGGCCGGAAACCCCCTTCGAGGGTTACGACCTCGCCGCGCTTGCTGTCGAGACGATAGTCGAAGGCCTGGGAGATGAACCAAACATGCTTGCCCTTGCCCTCCACCCGCGCAGCCTCGAAGGCATCGTCGAGGACCAGCTCGTAGATCGAGGTGATCGAGTCGTCGGGCAGCAGCGGGTTCAGAATTGGGTAGCCGTAAACGAAGTAAGCGTCGCTGAGTCT
This sequence comes from uncultured bacterium, assembly GCA_964551635.1. Taxonomy (GTDB): domain Bacteria; phylum Latescibacterota; class UBA2968; order UBA2968; genus JAAXHE01. The sequence goes on from CAZKDZ010000124.1 coordinate 6,050, forward strand.
CCCACCCCATGTGAGCATGAAGATGACCGGGTGGTCCGTGTCGTGCTGCCGGATGAGCTCGTAGGTCTCGGTCGCCAGGGGAGACTGGTTGTCGCTGGCGTACTCGTTCCACCACCCCAGCATGGCCGGGTGGTCCTTCGCCTGCTGCACCACCTCCGTGAGTTGCCCGGGCTCGCCTCTGCCCAGGGCCAGCGAGGCGTAGTACACGTGCACCAGCCCCTTCATCCCGAGATCCAGCAGATCGTCCAGCATCTCCCCGGCGCCTTCGCCGATCAGCTTGTAGTTGATCCCGGCCTCGGCCGCCTGGGCGATATAGGGCATCCTGCTCGTGGGTGAGACGTTCGACGAGTAGATTCCCACCGGAAAAAAGGGCTCGCCGTTGACGCGAAACACGTCCCCGTCGAAACGCGACTCCAATGAAACCGGCTCGTTGACGCCGAAGCGCCAGCGCAGTCGATTGCCGGCGTTGCCGGCGCGGTCGTTGACGACCACCTCCACCTGGTGGATCCCGTCCTCCAGGGCTCCGGTCTCCGAGAAGGTGAATCCGCCCTCCGCTACGGCGGCGCCGGCGGTGACGTCCTCGCCGTCCAGCAGGACCCGCACGGAGGCGACGTCGATGCCCGAGCTCTCGTCATCGAAGACAGCCGAGATAACCGGCGAACCGTCGACCCTCGTGTCCGGCGCGGGGCTGGGGAGCACGAGCGTCGGCGGCCTGGTGTCCCTCTCCACCACCGGCGTGGTCTGCGCCATCAGGCGATCCCGCATCGATATCCTCAGGTCCTTTTCCGCCTCGTATTGAGTGACGATCTCCCGGTCTGACAGGGCGCGGTTGTACACCCGGACGTCGTCGATCTGACCCGTGAAGTGGCCGCCCATGCCGGAGCCGTAGAAGCTGGCGCCGATGTACATCGGCGCCTCCAGGGTGCCGGTCGCGAAGGGCTCACCGTACCGCCCTCTCAGGCCGCCGTTCACGTAAACCCTGATCCCGTCGCCGTCGTACCTGCCGGCCAGGTGAAACCAGCTGTCCTGCCGGACGCCTCCTCCGGCGGCGCTCTTGCCGTGCTCGGGACACTCCACCAGGGAGAACCGGACCGCGTTCTGGCCGAGGCTGAGCCGGTAGTTCTGGCGCAGCGTGCTGCAGCCGTTCTTCGACAGTACGGTCTGCCCTGATCTGACGGACGTGTTCACCCAGCAGGTCACCGTGACCGCATCGGAGAGTCTCAGCATCTCCGAGTCCGGGATCTCCACGTAATCATCCACCCCGTCGAAGCGGAGGGCGTAGCCCTGATCCAGTTCCACGTACTCGGCCCCGTGAATGGCGCCCTGGAGGCCGTGGCCCGAGGCATCGCCGGCCACGGAGCCGGCCCCCTCATCGAACATGTAATGCGCCACGAGGCCATCCTCCGCCGCCGCGGCGCCGACGGCGAGGGAGAGGAGGATCAGCCCTATCTTCGTTCCCATATTGACACTCGTATCTCCGAAAGGTCTGACTTGCGTTCCGCAGAACGTCCGGGCTGTTTCTGCTCCGTCCAACGCAGCGGGGCTTACGTCGTACGACGTAAGCCCCTGTTGTTTCACCTCCTCGATGAGGTCCAACCCACGCCACCTTCATCAGCCCTACCCCTTCCGGCACGCCATCGCCCTGAAGGACGAGGAGAAAGGCAGTGTCGACCTGTTTCTGTTTCGGTCTATAGCAGATGGTCCAGAATGAGATTGGTTGATTCAACGATGCGTTGATCACGAGGCCGCAGATCCGGCTCGAATTCCTCACCCGTTAGATGTTGCAGACCCTGAATGTAGCGGACAGCGATTTCTGCCGCCTGCTCGTTTGTGAACTGCTGGTCCTTCTCGGTAACCATTCCTCGCGCGAATTCTTTCGAAAACGAAACCGGTTTGCCATTCCGCGTCAGCGGCTGTCCGCCGCCGTCCATGCGCCAGAAGCGGCTCGAGTCCATCGTGTACAATTCGTCCGCCGCCACGATCCGATCTTTAGTGTTGACCCCGTGTTCCGTCTTCGTGTCCACGAGGATCATACCGCGCTCGGCGAGATACTGGGAGACCATCCCGAAAGCCATGATGGATGCGTTGCGGAGCTCGTTGTATTGGGCGGGCGTGCAGACATTGTTGTCAAAGAGATACTGCGGATCGATCGTACGATCCACCTTGTCCTTGGTGCTCGGCGTATCCATCAGGTATGGCAGCACGCCATTGGCGGACAACTGGTCCACGTCGATCTGATGGCCCGCGTAGTCGAGCGACGTTTCACCCGCCTCCCTGGCTTGCAGCCAGTGCTGATAGAGGGACGTCGAGGTGCTGCTCTCGGCGTTATACATCCGAAGAACGTTTTCCACCATGATCAGCTTCAAATTCTCAGCCGGAATCACGGTCGAACTGGCCTGAAGACCTGGCACCTTGAATTGAGAACTGCCCAATACGTGTTCCACCAGACGCAGCATGTGGTCATGATTGACAGCCAGCACCTGATCCTTGAACGGGATGGCCCCACGATTCACATCGTGCGTAGATATCCGGTTGTTCCGGAACATCAGCCGGATCGGCTGGCCTTCGCGGGTCGCGAGGTTCCCGCCAAACACCGAGTCGGATACCTTCCCCTCCATGATGGTGCAGCCATCGAGACGCGGAAGATCACCATCGGCGATTATCTGTTTGATCGGACGCCCCTCATTGACGCGTGCCCCGTTCTCGGCCACCAGTTCTCTGATCTGGGTTTCATTCAGCATCGGTACACTCCTGTTCAGGTGACGGCCTCTGGGGGAGGACACTCAAGGGAACGGCGATCGTCGTAGAGGCTGGGTTTCGGAAGCGGATCGTTGTAAGCGGGATGCCTTGCGGGGGAGTTTTCGGGCGTTGCAAAAACCAGTCGGCTTGCTACAGTTCTTAAGATACACGGTGTGTTCGCGCAGAGCAAGGAAAACCGGCTCGAACGTGGATTGGGTGAGGCAAGTCCGCCGCACGCGGTGGGACTATTCGGACCTTGACAAGCCACACATTTTCAGTTATCGTGGAAACAGTGCGTTGCAGGACGCCTCCTGTCCGCGGCAAGGGCTTAGCTCACCTGCTCCTTCCGAAGAGACACACATCCGGTTGCCCCTTTTCAACCCGAACAGAAGCGGACATCGGGGTTTCTTAAAAGGAGGCTACCATGCCGCAGCTACTTCCGTCCGACCCATCTCTGGATCACCTCAGAGGACAGGCGAAAGAACTACGGAGAGCCTGCCATTCCGGCCGGCCTGAAGCACTCGACCGCGTCTGTTCTTCACATCCCGTATATCTCAATGCCGAGCAGTCAGATCAGCAACTGAGAAGTCTCTCGCTTCGGGACGCACAGTTGGTTATAGCCCGTGAGTACTTCTTCGACGACTGGTCCCGCATGAAGGAATACATCGAATGGGATTTACCGGTCCGCAGACAGGAGATCTCGACAATTGCGGAACGGCTCCGTGAAAGACCATCCCGTGCAACGCAGAGCGTAATGCAGTTCAGGCGAAACGGCACGACCTGGTCCAAGGCACCGATCCACCTCGCCAATAACAGCATCCCCATGTTGGAGCTATTACTTAAGCATGGTGCCGAACTGGACCCAGCCGGGCATTCGGTCTTAGGACCTGACAGCAGCCCGGAGTTTATTGACTATGCGCTCAGCAAAGGCGTGGATCTTGAGAATGAATACTACAATGGGAACGTGCTGGGACTTGCGGTCTACTTCGGGTATGCTGATACAGTTCGCCACTATCTCCTTCGAGGCGTAAATATGACCTCGAGAAACCAGGACGATGGGGCGGGGATGGCACTTCTCCACAACGCTGCCTTCTGCTATTACCAAGAGGAGCGCTGGGAATCATACACTGAAATCGTCCGTCATCTCATTGAAGCCGGCGCAGACGTGAACGCCAGAACAAACGTGGATGAACCCTCTGAGGCTGGACGCCACCTGATTGTCCAGGGCGAGATCCCATTGCACTTCGCAGCCGCCTACGGTCAAGCAGAGATGATCGAGGTACTGCTCCAGGCAGGTGCAAACAAGAAAGCGAAAACTGCCCAGGGAGAGACGCCGCTGGACTATGCAATAAGGGAGAGACGTCCGAAGTCAATTCTTGAGCTCCTCAAGTGAGCCCCAAGCACTATGGGTAAAACATCATCGGATGTGTTTACGGGCGCCTCCAGGACGGGGCCGCCATTCGAGTTTTGGATCTGGACGGGATTGCACGTAGCGTTTTCGCGGGCTGCGAACCTGCCGCAGACAGATCTCCTGCGGAGGCCGAATGACCGGATCCGCAACCCGAAGTGTTAGATGATTTGCCAGCCAGGGTTGTTGGGGCTCGTTCCCTGCACCGCGGTATCAAACTCTGGTCTCCACGAGCGCTCCGACATCGTCGTCACCAAACAGCCACCCGGTGTCATCGTTCCCGAATCGTTCATTTATCTCATTGGCATTGGGCAACATTGCATAGGATTCAGGAGCATTGATCTTTGAAGTGCGAGGATCGAGGTGGTGGTCCAGCTCATCACACGTGGGTAACTCGAGTCCCAGGAATTCAAAGATCTCCCTGGCGGCAGCACGATTCTTCCCGAGGTCGCCGGTGTAGAGATTCTCGTAGCAGACCTTCAAGTAAGTACCGGTTGCGCGCCGTTCGATCACGCTGTTGTAGTAGCCCGTGAGCTCTTTCGCGTATTCAAGACGATCGGCGAACTTCCCCATGGAGACGGGTCTCAGGTTACGATACGTTTGCCTGGTTTGCTCATTCAAGTCCGAAATCTGCCAGACTTTCGTTTGTTCGGCTATGCATCCGGAGACTTCGGCCCTTAGCAGATTTTTCCTTTGCAGGAAGAGGACTCTCACGTCTGGAGAAAGCAACAGATGGGTGTACAGCTTTTTTGGGAGTTGGTAGCTGAGGATCTTTATCCCGTTGTACCTGGCGAAGAGATCGTCAAGGGCTTTCTCAAGCGACGGAACGTCCTCAATGAAGTCTACGTAGTTCCTCTCATCCGGGTTTTCCTTTGCATATCCGTGCCAGAACGGTTCCAGCGCGACGTTCATCAGGGGATGCAGTTGCAAAACGCGGCAGAGCGTCGTACTTCCGCTTCGCGCATGTGCAAAGATGACGGTTCTTTCCGGAGGATCTTCCATCTCGTAATCCAAAAGTGCATCCTTTTCCTCGGTACTCTGAATCCGCTTCTTCACGAACTACGCCATTCAATTTAGCGGGAGGTCAGATGTCCGAGGAAGATCAGAGGCGTCAAGTAGAAGCTCGATGGGAACAGATCGGCAAGGAAGTCTCAAAAGCACCTGGGTACACGAATGAGATGGAAGACCTGCACGATTTCTTCGACATGGCTGCTGACATATGGGACGAGAAATTCGGACCCGGTTCAGCCCGGGTCTATGTCGAATTGGCTGGCCAGATTTCCCCCACAGAAGGGCGAATTCGAATCCTGGATCTCGGCTGTGGAACTGGCCTGGAGCTGGACCAGGTATTCCTGAGAGCACCAAACGCAATCATCACCGGCATAGACCTTGCCGCCGGGATGCTAAATCGCCTTAGAGAGAAATATCGCGCAAGGGCCGATCAGATCCAGCTGATCGAAGGGAACTACCTTGATGTTCCATTTGGAAAAGACGAATACGACTACGCGATCTCGAGTCTGACCACACATCACCTGCCGCCGGAAAACAAGGTCATTGTGTATCGTAAGATATTCAAGGCCCTAAAGCCGCGTGGGTCCTATATCGAGGGCGATCAAACAACCTCACAAGAAGGAGAGCAGGATGGCCTTGATCGATTTCGACGTGAAGTCGCCAGACTTCCAGAGGCTGATCGTGCGCAATGGAACTATGACATCACACTTAGCCCAGACACCAACATGGGCTTGCTCAGGGAGGCGGGTTTCAAAGTGGTCAATCTGATACGAGATTACGAACCTGGTGAGTGTGCCGTGATCGCGGCCAGGAAAACAGCCGTCTGAAGTGACACCAATGCCGCTAAACTTTCTATTGATGGTGACACAACTGACGGAGACTCAACTTGGCTGCCGCCGCAGGACGCGGCGCTGGTTTTGATTTCAGGGCCGCATGGCACATAAAGTTCCCGCCAATTGCGAACCCGCCGCAGGCGGTTTGAGCGAACGTAGTGAACCGCACATCTCTTGTTAACGGGCGTGCGGCACGGGGTGGTTGGGTGAACTTGCAGGATGCAAGCTTGGTTTGCGTCAGCCGGCTAATTCAAAACGGATGCGAACGTCCCCAGCTTTTGCCGCAGCCGATCTTCGGTTGTTCGGCAAGGCAACAATCCGGTGGGATCAGCGCGATTACGGCCAATGCCGGAAGAGGAATTTGTCGGGTTGATGGAACTCTCATGGTCGGGACTTCCATTTACTATTCGTGAATTCGTCCAGCCGGAAGCAGTTCCACACCATCATCGATGATCTACTTATCACCCTCGATTTCTGCCTCGCCGTTTTTTGTGAACCGACCGGCGGCGAACCTGAAGCTGAAAAGGTCCGCGTGTTTGAGTTGGAACTGCAGGCGCACGGGCTTTCCGGCGTAATACCCGGGAGTGAGTCCAGACTGCCACGTGACCGGGTGGTCGATTTCGTCGCCCCGCAGCGGCTTGCAGTCGTTCAGCGTCAGGCCCTTCAAGGGCTCGCCGTTTGCATCCTGGATTTCGACCCGGATTTCACCGGCAGGGCGGGGCCAGGCGATGTAGTTGAGCTCCAGTTGGCTGCCGTTGAGCACAAACGGTTTTGTCACGATCGTTCCGCCGTTCGGACCGGATCGGACGGAAACGAATCCGTCGACCCGGAACGTAAAACGCCTGAGCCGCATCCTCGGCACGAATGACTTCTTCTTCCACTCCGGCAGCGCGTTGCTTTCCTCATATCCGTACCCTTCGGTGGCATAGACGAAGTACTCGCCCTCATTGCCACGAACCAGACCGTGGGCCATGTAGTTGGCGCGGTTGCCATCGCGTTGTTGGGGGGCACTGCAGGGAATCAATGGTTCCCGGCGTCGCAGGAACGAGGTCCCGCCGTCGCGGCTGGTCATCAGGATGGGATGGACCTGGGCGACGGCAAACCGGTCCGTGTATTCGGTGGGAAAGGCGATCAGAATGTGTGGCGCGCGTTCATACGGAAGGACGCCGTTGGTGTACATCTCCCGGTCGACCTTGTCCGAATACTTCAGCGGGACGGGTTCCGTCCAATTCACGAAATCGTCCGACACAGCCATGTGCACATTGCGCATATGACCTCTTAGCAGATCCCGCACGAACGCGACGTAGCGGCCGCGAACCGGATCCCGGAACGCCAGGTTCTGCGAATCGAAACGCCCCTTCGTAATCACGGGCTTTTCGGTCATCAACGTCCAGTGAAGTCCGTCCGGCGACTTGAAGGGATACATGCCGTAATCGGTGTATTTTCCCGGAATCTGGTGCGCACCACGAGCCCCGCGGACCAGTGCCTTGTACCGAGCGTCGGGTTTGACAGTTGGGCTGGTGTCGATGAACGGGACCACGTCGCCGCGCCATCCCAGGCCAGTGTGGGTTCCCAGGTTGCCTTGCCACTTGTCAGTGGGAAGGTACTTTCTGCCATCCCCACCGATGACGATGTTGTTGTCCGAGGATCCTCTGAATCTGAATAGACCAAGGTTTGGCTTCGTCCACCGGATGCCGTCGCGGCTTTCCGCGTAACACATCGGTTCGCCTCGGGCGTCTTCGCCGCTGCCGTGGTGATGGCCGCGGTAGTACATGCGAAACAGATCTCTGTCCTTGAGTACCGAGACGTAGCCCAAAGAAGCATCTTCCCAGGCCTTGTCGTTCATCAGCACGACCTCTTTGCCCAACGGCTCGTGCAGATGTAGCGCCGCGTCGCCCTCGAAGCGTTCCACGAGCCAGTCATCAACGAGCAATTCGAGCCGCGAGCGGCTCTGATAGAAGACTTTGAGCTCGGTCAGCGGCGATGATGGACTGATGTCCGTCATCGGTTTACACCTCAGGTTAAGTGCTGGTGGCCCTTATCACGGCGAAGCCTTGACGGGCATCCACAGCAGGCACACCGTCACCTATCGCCTATCTGTTTTGCACGGCCGGGGATCGGGGCCTGTGGCGTCCGTTGCCAAGGGTCGCGGCGGATCGGACCTTCCGGCGCATTGGGTGAATCACGTTGTGATTAGCCGGTTTCCGGGGACGTCGATTCCGCGAGTCGGCGAAGCGACGAATCCCGCAGATAAGTCCCGCAACGGGCGCATGCCTACCTGCTGAACGCGTCGGGCCTGCCGGAGTCCGAGGGCCAGTACCCGTCGCGGCTCGGGTGCCAGCGCTTGCCGCACAGGTCGGAGATCACGCTCCATTCGGGGGCGCTCAGATCAGGGTCCGGCTGGAACAGGAAGCGCTGCAGGCCGGCCCGCTCGGAGGCGGTCAGGATGCCGTGCAGGTCGCGGGCGGTCATGGGCTCGCCCCCGTGCGGACGGCGCCCCGTCGAAACCCAGGCGATCGCCTTGTTCACATCCCCGATGGCCTCCAGCGCTCGGCGCGTCTCGTTGTACACCAGCTCCGAGTAGAACTCGTCGGGGAACCCCAGTTCCATGTCCGCCAGGGTCTGCACCCCGGGAAGCTCCAGCCCCAGGAAGGCCTTGACCACGGCGAAGCCGTCTGCCTCCAACAGGGTCGGGTTCCAGTCCAAGACCTGCTGCACCCAGCGGGCCATGGTGCCGTAGAGGCCGTCATTCCCGCGGTGCCAGAAGTAGTGCTTGGGGAAGACGTAGTCGAAGTACTCCGCCATCTCGCCAAATTCGTGCCCGGTCAGTGACGAGAAAGCAGCGGTGCGCGGAATGCCCCCCAGCTCCACCTTCCCTCCCAATCTCTGCATCTGCGTGTGCACGGCGCGCATGAACCCCCGCGCCGCTTCGCGGCGGGCGCGCAGCCAGTACAGGGCATCCTCGTTCAGGTCGAACAGGATCAGTGCCCCCAGCATGCCGCCGGACGCGTGGTAGCGCACCAGATCCGGAGTCAGGTTGTGGAAACGCTCGTTCAGGTGCGCCATGCCGCGGGCGACGCGCTCCACATCGGCGCCGATGGCTTCCAGTCGGTGCCGCATGCGACCGTCCAGTTCCAGTAGGGCCTGACCCCGATGGAAGGCAAGTTCGTAGAAGGTCTCACCGGGCTGGTCCAGGATGACGCCGTGGGCCTGGGGATAGGCACTGGCCAGGTCGTGCACCCCGGCGGCCACCTCGATGGCCCCAAAAGGGTCCTCCTCCTCGGCCAGGCCGCTGGTGGTACCCTGGCCCCGCTGGTAGAGCAGCCGGAGCCCGTCTCTGGAGTCGAAGATCATGATGTGCCAGCCCCGGGAGGCGGCGTTGTCGAGGAGCGCGTGGAGCTGCTTCTCCCTCTCGGGGGTGCGGGCCGTTTCCGGGGGCGTCTTGATGCCGAACGCGGCGTACACCTTTGGGTCCGCCGCAAACGAGGGGGTGAGGGTGTCCCCCCACAACGGCATGCCGGCCTCGTTCCTGAGCCACATCCGTCCCACCACGATGCCGCCCACCCCTCCCGCCTCCCACGCGTCGAAGATGCGCGGGTAGTCGTCCAGCCAGCGCTCCAGGGGATTGTGCACGAAGATCCACGGTACCATCGCGTCACCTCTCTCTCTGCATGATGGTCGGTTCCTTAACTGCACATTCAATGAGCATCCACAGCCGGAAACCCATCATGCCCAAGAGGAGGACAGGCAGGATTTCCAAAAGACCTATGCTGTCAACGCCGGTTTTGTTTTTGACAAAGGCACCGGTCTAAAATTGGACACAATTGACAGGATGGTGAGTGAATCAGTGGATGCAGTTGCAAAATGCGGTAAAGCGTCGTGATTCCGCTTCGCGCATGTGCAAAGATGATGGTTCTTTCTGGATAATCTTCCATCTCGTAACGCTGACAACCAACGAGGCAAAACTGGTCCGGGTCTTCGGGGTCCTGGCTGGCATTGCCGATAACGTCTTTGCCGTGGCCGTACCGCAAAGCGGTTGCGCGACGGGCCGAATGTCCCAAAGCCGGGCACGGACGCGTTAGTCATTGCCGTGGCCGGGTGGACGTAAGCTGTCGTCCATAGCCGGAAGCTCGTCAATCTTGTGGGTATTCAGACGTTCGTTGAGTTCCCAGAGTGCGACCCGGTTGCTTTCCCATGTGAGCCGCCTCGTAGCTTCCTTAAAGGACAACCAGCTCACCTTGTCATGTTCATCGGACAATTCAAGTTCCTGACCAATTACTTCAACCGCAAACGAGTATTCAGGCACGACAAAGATGTCCCTGGGCCAGTGTTCTGTTGGTGGGAATGCCGTCCTGGGGACGGACGCGCGAGAATCCAGCCGAAAGAAACGTGCCCCCTTTGGAATGCCTGCCTCCTCTTCCGCCTCACGCCGTGCGGCTTGCTCCGTCGTCTCATCGTCTTCGGCGCCACCTGCAATGAACTGCCACATAGAGTTATCCGCCCGATGGAAGACGGCAAACCGGTATCCGACGCTCTCACTCTCCTTGAACGGTATCACGATCACTTGTAGGGGTTGCCTTGCCATGCCAACTGTACTCTCGGGCGGAGTTGCTCTGAATCGTCTTTCACGGCAGATATGTCGTCAGGCCACGGTTTTCGTGTAACGAACCCGCCGCAGGCAGGTTGCTGTCAGGCCAGGGAACCCTTCGACATTTCGACAGGCTCATTGCAAGCAAGCTCAGGATAAACTCCGCGACGCAGCGCATGTTGGCGTGTCAGCGGCCTGTGCAGTCGCAGGTAGGTATACAACGCTATACTCCGATCTCATCGTGTAGAATCCGATCAACGATGCAGCCAAGTTGCTGCACTTTCGCAAATTCCGCGGAGAGTTTCTCAATCAGGTCATCGTCGCCGAAGCGAACGTCTCGACTGAAAACCTTCATCGTACTGTTCGACACTTTGTATCCCTTCCATGCCTCGATCATACCGCGTGCTTCTTTCACAAATGGCCGGCTGAAAGTAGCGCGCTTCAATCGAGTTCCTGGAAATGTGTCTTGATGAAGCACGTGCATGACAAGACGTGTCTTCTTCTGTTGCATTTCACGGTCAGTAATCCAGGTCTCGAAATGGATACCCATTCCGTCTTGATTGAACCATTGTGCCTTGTACAACTGAAGACCAGATCCTCCACTCTCAGGAAACGTGTCCTGTCGCGTTTCCCACCCATCCGAAAACCAGTCTGCCGCACGCAAATTAACGTCCAGCTTCTCCATCAGGGACGAATAGTCACTCCCCATCTGCCTCTCCTCTGCTTTCTGCCGGGTGATCTGTCACTGCAGGCAAGACATGCTCTGTTACGATGCGAAAGACCTGGTTGGCGACTGCGGATCCGTAATTTCCACCCGTGAAGACAATCACCATCTCAACGTCGGGAATCACGAACAGGAACTGACCGCCATTTCCCTCGGCAACGAAGGTTTCGACAGGATGTCCGGCAACACTGAAGCGATCCAGCCACCAGCCAAACCCGTATCGTTCGTTTCCAAACTGAGGGCTGACGGATTCTTCGATCCATTCCGCAGGCAGTACCTCAACGCCGTTCCACACCCCACGGTCCAGGTACAGCTGACCGATCCTGGCCAGATCACGGGGTCTGAGACGAAGACCCGCATGTGTTTGCGGCAATCCTGTCTTTGTCCGCCACCAATCGCTCCGGCGGATGCCCAAAGGTCCAAAGAAATATTCGTCAGCGAAAGCATCCGCGTGCAGGCCGGAAGCCTTCTTGATGACCCCCGCAAGCAGAATTGCACATCCGCTATTGTAGTTGAAACGTCTGCCGGGTTCGTCAGACATGTCAGCCGACAGTACATATCCGATGAAGTCGTGACTGTTCTCCATCTGAGCTTCCGAGTTTGGGGAACCGGGCTCAGATTGATGCGCTCCCGATTGGTCCCACCTGAACCCGGAAGTCATCGTCAGCAGATGTCTCAAAGTGATCTGTTTTTTTGCTTCGGTTATGTGCGCGGCGTGATCCGGGAAGAACTGATGCATCGGCACGTCAACAGAATCGATAAAGCCCTTGTCGATGGCGATTCCAACGAGCGCGGACGTTACGCTCTTTGAAACTGAGCGCGTGTCGTGCAGCTTGTCCTTGTCGAATTCGACATGCCCCCTCCACCCGTCGGTGCCCGCAAAGTACTCCTCAAGTACGAGATTGCCTCGCCGGACAATCAGAAAGCTATGGAGATTCTTGTACTCGCCGTCTCGAATCCTGGCCAGACCCTCCGCTAACGTATCCGCATCCAGACCCTGCCCAGCCGGGGTACCCATCCTCCAACCCTCGGATGCATCAGCATGACCTGTGCTGCACAGCGTGAGGAATATCGACAAGAACAAACGGTTCACCGATCCGACTCCTAGCCTTTCATGCTCTAACGGCTGAACGATGCGGCGCATCTTCTTGTATCCGCACCAGTGAATGGGTTAGACACTTTGAACTCTACACACGACCAGCCTGTACCCCAGATCCAGACTCTCCCTCTCAAGCAGATGCTTATGCTTTTTGCGCCAAATGCCGTCATCAATTTCATTTCGCAGTCTGGCTAATCCATCTTGAATATCGGATATGCGCGAAAACGTCGATATGGCGTTCCTTACTCCCGGGTCCAGGTATGCCTCGGGTCTTCGCCAATACGCACACATGAACCCATCGGAGCAATCATATGGTATCTCAATTGTCTCCACTGAAATCCCACCAAGTATATCATCCAATTCTGCCAATGTTGGAAACAGCTCATAGTCGACTCCAGCTATTTCAGGGATATAGTCCTCGAGCCAGAAATCATCGCCGTATCCTATCCACGTGAAGAGTATGATCCTGTCTCTTGACACTCTGACCATTTCTCGCAGGCCCAACACAATGTCTGACCAATGATGTATGGTTAGAATCCCCATTGCCACATCGAATACATTATCTCTAAACGGCAACGCTTCTGCAACGCCCTGAGCCAATGCAGCCCTGGCGTTCTCTCGCCTCATGAGCATCTCATGGGACGGTTCTATCGCCACGACTTCACAGTCATCCGGTTCGTAAGATCCAATGCCGGCGCCGACATTCAGCACGCGCCTGGCGCCCTCAACATGGAACTGGATCCGCGCAGCTATCCTTGGATCGGGTCTCCTGTGGTTCCTGTAGTGTTCCGCCAGTCTGTCATAGTCTACGTCCATCATTCCCTCGCCTGACCTCAAACCCGCGGGAGACGCTTGCAATGGAAAGCATTCTGCCCATTTCCGCAAGAATCGAAGAAGCTTGATGCCCCGTGGACTGTCCACGACAGAACGATACCGGGTTCTATCGTCAATTTCCGATCGGTTTCATTCCTCCCACGGCAGGAAACAGACTTTGACGGCCTGAAGGTTCTCCAACAGGTCTACGCCTTCAGCGTAGCGTTCGAGCGGCAGCTTGTGCGTGACCAGCGCCGCCAGGTCGAGCTTGCCGTGGCGGATGAGGTCGAGCGCATACTCGGCCGATTCGCGCGAGTGGCCCTTGTACCCGCACAGCCGCAGCCCGCGATAATGCTTCGGGCTGAACGTGTAATCTTCGCGCTGCACGCCGAACAGGGCCAGGGCGTCCTGAGTCCGGTCCATAAGGAACTCCACTGACGCCCTGGCGCCGACGCAGTCCACGGCCGACTCGAGTCTTGGCCGTTCTGGCCTCGCCGGGAACTTTCCCGACAGGTCGGCCCGCGGGTCGTAGCAACCGGCCGCGCCGAGACGCTCGGCCATGGCGCGGCGGTCGGATATGAAGTCGAACCCGTACACTTCCCTGGCGCCCTCGGCTCTGGCCATCTGAAGCGCCACCAGCCCGGCCCCGCCCAGGCCGCAGACGCCGAAACAACGGCCCAGGATTGCGTCCATATCGCGCAGCATCCGGAAGCAGGCGCCTACGCACATGGGCAGTTCGAGTGGAGCCAGCGCCTCGTCGGGCAATTCTCCGGGGACGCGTATTACTCTTGCCGCGTCAATCGCGACGTATTGCGCATAGCATCCGTGATGCCCCTCGCCGCTATCGTGCCATGCACACACGCGGTCGCCTGCCTTCAGACCCGCCACACCTTCTCCAACAGCCTCGATGCGGCCGACGGCTTCGTGGCCGGGCTTGCCCGGCGTGAAGGGATAGTGGAACGCATGGCCGACAAACATCGGGTCGTTGTGACGCAGGTGCAGGTCCCACTGCGGGCAAGTCGTGACCGCCGTGATACGCATCAGCACCTCGTCCGGGCCGGGATCGGGAACGGGGACGTCGAGAATCTCGAACTCGCGCGGCGATGTGACTTGCAGGATCTTCATTGTCCGCGCTCCCGGCATGCCCATGAAGCAGCAGAAGTCTTCATCATTCCGCCTATCTTACGTGGCCCTGAATTCGTCCGAAGAGTCCGCGCAGCTTCTCCACCCGCGGTGTATCGAGGTACGGCGGGTCAACCGCCAGCAGGTTCTCGCGAAACCGTTCCGGCCCGCGCGTCCCGACACAGCAAGTGCTCACGTCCTGCGCGAGTACGAAGCGTAGCGCCGCCGCGGGCACACTGTAGGGCTTCAGGAAATCAAACAGCTCCGGGTCCGTGTATGGGGGCTGGGACGGCAGATAGCCGTCCGCGACATGCCGCCGCACGCACTCCAGCGCCGCCGGCACGCTGACCAGACCGGACTCCTGGCTCGCCTGGTTCAGCGGCATCATCACCGCCGAGCCGACGTCGTGCCGGGCACACAGCGGCAGTACCGAGTCCACCGCGTTTTGCAACAGAAGATTGATCGTGAGCATGACCACATCCAGGGCGCCAGTGGGAACCGCGCGCTTCAGGATCTCGTGTGTTCCGTCGACCGTGGAGAGCTCGCTGATTCCGATGAAGCGGACCTTGCCCTGCTCACGCAGCCTGGCCATGGCCTCGTAGCAGCCATCGTTCATAAAACGGTCCAGAGATTCGAGCGTGCGTATGCCGTGGCCGAGAAGAATATCAAGACGATCACGGCGCAAGCGGCGCAGGCTCTCCTCGACTGAGGAGGTCAATGCCGCCGCTGAACCCGTGTATTCCGCATCACCGCCCCAGCCATCGTAAGGCTGATACTTGGTCTCGACAATGATATGGTCGTGGCCCCGCAATGCTTCGCCCAGTGCGCTCTCGCTGTCTCCGTTGCCGTAGTCGGCGGCGGTGTCGACGAAGTTGACGCCGCTCTCGATTGCTGCATGTACTGTGGCAATGAACTTCGCCCGGTCCTGCGACGCGCCCCGTGCTGCACCGTAACCGAGTTCCGAGACATGCAGTTCTGTTCTTCCCAGGCGGCGATACCGCATGATCAGCCTCAATACAAAAAAACAGCTTTCGGGCTTGTAAATTGACCACAAGTTGACAACGCCCCGATATCTGAAGATATCACTCAGAAACCGTGTTGCTGTCTTTCAATGGCTCCCCAAAAGTGATAATATTGCCATCCGGGTCCATCACCTGGAAGTCTCTCATTCCGTAGAATTGATCTGCTGGTTCCCGGTGGATTCTGATATTTCGTCGTGTAAGGAAAGCGAAATATTCGTTAACACCACTCATTTCTACGACTGCTGCCGACAAACCTGCACCGGTACCCATCTTCGTTCCCAAGTGGATGATATGTTCATCCATACTCAAAACGGAGTAAACGACATCATTTCTAAATGTCTCCTCAAAGCCAATACCGGTGTAATAATCAACCGCACGGTCAATATCAGAGACGATTAAGACTGGTCTTGTAGCTGTTATTTTCCAATTTTCCGGGTTCGACATTTTGTCCTCTTTATGTAATGATCCTGTTAACGAAACCTGTATAAAGGCAACGTAAAATTCACAGCCTTTGATGAATGAGGCTTAGTTGGTGGGAGAGATTGCGGCTAACTTAAAGATCAGGAATAGAGGTTGCGCGAAGGGAGTATGCCCGAAGCCGGGCGCGGACGGGTTATGTAAAGTGCGCAATTTCCCTGTTAGTCTACAAAGTCATGGATCCTTTGATACACGCCCAACTTGGCCGGATCCAATTCTTGTCCATACTCCCGAAAAAACAGGGAAACCCACCTCTCACCCAGATTTCTGCGAATGGTATTGTACGCGGCGACAAAGTCGAGATATCGATCTCCCATACCTGCATAACCCCAATCAATGTAGCCACTCATGTGGCCATTGAGGATTATGATGTTGGGAAGGCAATAATCCCCGTGGGTGAACACCACGTCTTCTGGCGGCATGTCGGCTCGTATGCTAGCCAGTTCATCCCGCAGGACATCTCTGGTGCCGCCTTTGGGGATCTGACCATCCAGCACTCCCGAGTCAATCAGGTCTGTCGCCCACGCAAAATAGCGTTCAAAGCGCCAATCCAATGGGCACGAATCGACTGGAACTGCGTGAATCTCGCGAAGTCCATGAGCGAACAGACGTATCAGACCAGGGATATCTCTCGTGGCGTCTTCGTGGATACCAGAGACGCCAGCGATTCGGGTCATCAGCAGAAACTGAGTATTGTCTTCCTCGTGGAAGCAGACCATGCCAGGCACACTCAGTTTGTCGTGCAACCAAGACATGGCCGCTTTTTCGGCACGAAGATCAGATTCTTGTGGCGCAGCGAGCGCATCTCTGATTTTGAGGAACAAATCCTGCTTGCTCGGGTGAGCAAATGAAAATACATCGGCGCACGATTCAGTCCTGAGATTGTCGCTATTTGAGACGAAACCCTTCAGATGGGCTTGGACCGGGTCTGGTAGATCTTGGACTATCAACGTCAACCTGCATTCGAGAATTGTCTAAAATACATTTCACATAACGTCTTGCCGCTTCCCGAACCCGATCGAAACGAGGAAGGGTTGGGTCGGAGGGAGCGCAGCGACCGCAGCCGGGAGTTTGGTGTTAGCCGGAGTGCCGTTTTTGTCATTAGAAAAATAAAGAAGGGGCGACCATCACCCCTCTGTTTTCCCTTTTTTTTCTCTCTCAGACCTCTGCATCAGGTCGTCACAAATACTCAATTTGACCTTCCATTTCCTCCGCTTCCAAGACCTGATAAATCAACATAAGACCGCGGATAATTCCACCTGCCGTCGTGACCTGAGATGTGTAGACGATTCCTGTGTGCTCGATGCCTGCCGCAGCCAAGCGTAAGAAATCGATATCTTGAGTGAAAATAATCCGTCCTTCTGCCCGTGCCTTCCTCAAATGTTCCTCGTCTGAGGCGCCCAGTAGGCCTGCTTCACTAACGGTGAGAACATCTGCTCCCCTTTGGCGCAATCCCATCACCACAGCCTTCGAAACGTGCTCATCGGTATAGAATCTGACCTTAGCCATGTGGCTCCTATTCCTGGAGCTTTGATTTCAGTCGGGAAAGGCTTTGTCGGCGTAATGTTTCACCAAATTCCTCACTTTCTTCTATATTCCGGTCCACCTCATCACGGTGATCAAAATAGTAACTCAATGCCGCATAGATGTCCGCCAGGGTCAGGTCATATTCTGTCGCAATTTCGTCCGCGCTTTTTCCCATCCGCTCATGCCAGATCACG
>CAZKDZ010000125.1:0-11789 GCA_964551635.1 uncultured bacterium
CTCCCAGCACACGCCACAAATATCGCTTGGACACGACAAATCAGTCACAGCCGCGGCCCTTTCATTTCTCATGTCACACGGAAGCTCCTTCTGCTTCCATAAATTGCATTTCCTCACGATTCATGAATTAATCAGGTTAGAATTGACAAAAAGGAAGAGAAGCTCTATAGGCGGCATATTCCCGTCCTTACAGGCTTGGATTTAGAGATTGAAAAGGAGGATTAGCGGGTCACGTTTTCAACTAACAGTGAGTAAATATCGGAGAAATTCTGAATCCAATTTGGCTCAAAGCAGTTTTCCTTCCGTGATCTGCCGCGTCCTATCAACTCCCACTCAAGAAGGTAGATTAGAGAAAGGTTGTGACGTGAATAATCGAGAAATCACAATTCGCGTCACGCCAGAGGCTGCTCGTGTTTATCAGTCCGCATCAGCTCAGGATCGTCGAAAATTAGATGTTTTGTTAAGTCTGCAATTGAGCGGTTTGAGAAGACCGGCACGTCCAATTGAAGAGATTATGCGCGAAGCCAGTGAAGAAGCGCGAAAAAATGGTTTGACGCCTGAAATATTGAATGAACTGCTTAATGATGCATAAATCGCGCTAAGTACTTGATACGAATGTAATTGTCAGTGCTCCGCCGAACCCCCAATGTCCCAACGATCCGAAGGACCATCCGAAACGCCTTCCAATCTACACGGCGCGCTCGCGCCGTTGAACACCCCCGACTACCGCCGGCTGCTGGCCAGCAACGCGCTCTGGTGGCAGTTCATGTGGATGGAGATCATCGTGGCCGGCTGGCTGGTCCTGGAGCTGACGGACTCGGCCTGGCAGGTATCGCTGATCGGTTTCTACCGCATGGCCCCGCTGCTGGTGGTCGGCTTTGTCTCCGGACCCCTCACAGACCGGTTCGGCCGCCGGAAGATTATCATCTTCTCTCAGGTCGTCAATCTCGTCGTATCCCTCCTGATCGCCCTGATTATCCTGGCCGACCGCCTGGCCGTGTGGCATCTGGCTGTCGCCGCACTGGTCATGGGAACGACCTGGGCGGTGGACTGGACCGCCCGAAGGTCGCTGCTTCCCGACCTGGTGGGGAGAGCGCGAACCATGGACGCCATGCTCCTCGAGGGAATCTCCCAGAACATCACCCGGGTTGTCGGACCCTTTTCGAGCGGCGCACTCTATGCGACCCTGGGACCCCTTGGCTGTTTTCTGATTCTGACAGGGATTGCGCTGGCTTCTCTATTGATCCTTTTCAGGCTCTCCAGACAACCCGCCCTCGAGAGAACGCCCACAGACGCCTCCCACTGGACCCGGACCGTGGAAGGCCTGCGCTATATCCGCCGCAATCCGACGATACTCGGCGTTACGCTCATAACGGTTGCCATGAACTTCCTGGTGTTTCCCTATCAGGCCCTGCTGCCCGTGTTCGCGAGAGATATCCTGAATCAGGGCCCGGTCGGCTTCGGAGTACTCGCATCCGCCAACGGTGTCGGTGCGTTTGTCGGTCTCTGGTTGGTGAGCAGGCTCCGCCGCAACGTCGGAGTCAGCTGGCTCTATGCGGGCGGCTCGTTTCTGATGGCCGCCGCCGTAGCTGCATTCTCCACTTCGACCGACTTCTACCTTTCGCTGGGGCTTCTCACCCTGTCGGGAATCGGTCATGCGGCCTTCGGTCTCCTCCAGAGTACGATCGTCCTGCTGTCGGCGCGGGACGACATGCGAAGCCGCGCGATGGGCGGCATCGTCCTTGCAATCGGCACCGGGCCGCCGGGCCGCCTGAGTACGGGAGCCGTGGCCGAACGCTTCGGCGCGCCTTTCGCCGTCTTTGGCACGTGCGCCGTCGCATCCCTGTTCGTAGTTGCCGTCACGCTTGCGATGTCGGGCTTCCGGAATGCTTCGGCCGCACAGGAAGCGGATACATAAAAAAAATCGCCCCGGAGGGGCGGATTCACCTTCATCCATCCAATAATCAGTCTGACAGGAAAGCACCGGCAAGGAATCACGTTCCCAGAATCCGCCCTGTCTCATCCCTGAGCGACTCCTCCAGCCGGGGTCCGTACTGCGCCACCACGCGCATCGACGCGTAGTTCGCCAGCTTTGCCGATTGTGACGCGTTGAATCCTTGGGTAATCCCGAACAGATAGGCCCCGGCGAACATATCTCCCGCGCCATTGGTGTCTAATGCGTCAACGCTGAAGCCCGGTGAATGGAATCGCTCGCGTCCGTTCCACACAACTGCGCCTTTGGCCTCATACGTGACCGCGTATGCGCCAACCAGCGTTTCCAGTGCGGAACAGGCGTCACTCTCGCTGTCGGTTTCCGTAAAGGCCCTCGCTTCGGCCTCGTTACAAAAAAGCAGATCCACCCCGCCGGCCACGAGCGACCGCATACGGTCTCCGAACGCGGCTACAATGGAAGGGTCGCTCAACGATAACGACACCCGGGTTCCCACCCGGTGCGCCGCGGCCTGGCCGGCCAATGCCGCTTCGAATCCATCGTCCGACGCCACCAGATACCCTTCTATGTACAGATAGTCGCTCTCCTGTATTACATCAGGCTCAATCTGTTCCGGCCCGAACGTTCCGGTTATGCCAAGGTACGTATTCATGGTACGATCGGCGTCATCCGTGATCATAACCAGACACTTGCCCGTGATGCCCTCGCCCTGGTACCGGTTGGAATCCACGCCGGCCGCAGCCAGGTCCCGAAGATAGAAATCCCCGTACGCGTCGTTCGCAACCTTGCATGCATAGTATGCCTTGCCGCCAAGATTGGCCACGGCGATCATCGTGTTCGCAGCGGATCCGCCCGACGAACGCTTCAGGACGTCATCGCCCAGGCTCCCGAGGAGTTCGTGGTGCCGGTCCTCTTCAATCAATGTCATGACGCCCTTATCGATTCCGGCCGTTGCAAGAAAGCCGGGGGCTACCCGATACTGAATATCCACCAGCGCATTGCCGATGCCGTACACATCAAACGCCCTGGCCATACGCGCTCCTTGCATAATCGGTCTGATTCCTTATCATATTGGCATTCGCAGTTTTCACTGTTTCAACGGTTCGCCCACGTGGAAGGAAACGAATCTCAATTCGAAAAAAGACAACCGTAAAATTGGCCGCAAAAAGCACAAAAGGCACAGAAAGTATTGGTGCGAAACGGCGTGTCGTGTCAGACGCGGTCATTTTCTTACCATTATACAACGACCTGGAATAGAAAACCATCTCTTTTGTGGATGATTTGCCTTGGGAGGATTCCCGGAACCACTGTTGCCCAGTAACGAAGACGACCTGTGACAGGTTTGACCTTTTTTGTGTTTTTGTGCCTTTTGTGGTAAGTGTTTTTTCGCCGCAAACCGGAAAAGCGCGACGATAGCCACAAAAAACACGGAAGAAGAACTACAGGCCGAACGGTGGGTAAAGAAACGCCTTCAGAAGGAATCAGACGTGCGCAAGACCATCACATGCAACGTGCGGGAACAGGCCATCCTCATCGACGTTGATACAGACGGTGAAGGCCAGGCCTCCAGAAATCACGAACTCTGGCGGGCGAATTCGTTCAACGAGAAAGAACCCGACACCCTGGACTGGATCGACACCTGGTTCCGGCCCGGCGAGACGATTTACGACATCGGAGCAAATATCGGGCAATATTCGCTTTACGCGGCACGCAAACTGGAAGGGCAGGCACGGATCCTCGCCTTTGAACCTGAAGCCCTGAACTACGCCAAACTCAACAGGAACATCCTGCTGAACGGCACGGGGGAGGTTGTCACCGCCTACCCCATCGCCGTATCGGACCGCACGTCCATCCAGCATTTCTACTCCAAGACCTTCGCCCCCGGCGCCGCACTCCACGCACTGGGCGAACCCGTAACGCAGGGCGCCGTGTCCTTCGAGCCGCAGAACCGGCAGGGAACGATGGCCGTGTCACTGGACGACCTCACCGGCCGATTCGGCCTTCCATTTCCAAACCACATCAAAATCGACGTCGACGGCATCGAGGACAGGATTGTCGCAGGCGCGGACCGGACGCTCGCGGACGCGAGGCTCAGGACTGTGCTCATCGAGGTCTATATGTTCGAAGACATGGCCGAAAAAATCGAAGCGGCCTTCTTCAGAGCGGGCTTCGCCCCGGCAAACGTCGTCCCGGTCGACTATTCCGAGGGCATCGTTCAGAACCTGATCTTCAGTCGCGAGGAAGGTGAACTGAGTAAACACCATGCCCATATTCGAGAATGACGTACTGGAACGCCGGCGGCGGCGCGCCGCCCGCGTCTTTGGGGACGACCCGACGATTGTACTTTTCGGCGCCGGCAAGCCCGTTCAGATTCCCGGCGGCCAGGACCAGACCTATCCCTTCATTCCCTACCCCGTATACTACTGGCTCACGGGTTCCAGGCGCTGGGGCGGCGTACTCGCGTACGATCCACAAGACGGCTGGAAGCACTTCGTGCGGCCGATCTCACAGAACGAACGGTTGTGGGAAGGCGGCGGTGAGGAGGTCGAAGGAGAGGACGTCGCCGGACTTCAGAGTTGGCTGGAACAACGACCGGGCCGACCCGTGGCGGTTATCGGCGGCGCCGTGGACAATGTCAGAAACGACCCTCAGCGGGCGGCGGCGCTTCAGCTATCCATCGATGGCGTCCGCCGGCGGAAGGACGCCGCCGAGGTCGCATTGATCGAACGGGCGGCCGCGGCAACGGCAGCCGGCCATGCAAAAGCCCGTGAAGCCATCCGGCCCGGTATCAGCGAACGCCGCATCCGCGTAGAAATGGAAGCCGAGATGTTCCGGCACGGCGCCGAAAGCGTTGCCTTCGACACGATCGTGGGCGCGGGAACTCACGCGGCCGTACTACACTTCGCTCCCGGCGCCAGGACTGTGAAACCCGACGACCTGGTCCTCATCGACGCGGGCGCGGCCGTCGCAGGCTATGTGGCCGACGTCACCCGCACCTATCCGGCCGGAGACCGTTTCACGCCGCGGCAGCAGGCCATCTACGACCTGGTCCTTGCCGCTCAACTGAATGCCATCTCCACGTGCCGCAAGGACGTCGAATGGCACGAAGTACACCGTGCGGCGGCCGGCGTTATCGCCCAGGGGCTTCGTGACCTCGGCATCCTCAAAGGCAAAACGGAAGACCTCCTGGAAGGCGGCGCCGTCTCTCTCTTCCTTCCCCACGGCGTCGGCCATATGGTCGGCCTTGGCGTGCGCGACGTGGGCGGCCGCGCGGCCGGTCGCGAGGTCAGCGTCTATTGCGGCATCCGGATGCGGTTGGACCTTCCTCTGGAGGAGGGCTTCCTGATGACCGTCGAGCCGGGTGTGTATTTCGTACCGGCGCTGCTCGACGACCCCGGGCGTCGGGAACGCTTTACCGGAATGGTCGACTGGGACGCGCTGGACCCCTGGCGGCCGGTGGGAGGCGTTCGGATCGAGGACGACGTGCTCATCACGGCCGCCGAACCGCACATCCTCACGTCCGATATTCCCAAGTGATCCCCGCGGCATGAGGGACGGGACGGAGACCGGTACGCCGCTCCCACAGCTTGTACGAGGATCGAAGAGATCATGCCTGATTCAACCGTCGCCGCGAATCGCGCCCCCGGACCGCGCGGGCTCCCGCTTCTTGGCTGTGTCCTTCCGTTCCGGAAGGACCCCATCGGGTATCTGATGGATGCATGGTCCAGGTATGGCGACGTGGTCAGGCTGGACATCAGAGGCAAGACGGTACACCTGGTCACCCTCCCGGAGCACATCGAACACGTTCTCGTGCGCAAAAGACGCACGTATTTCAAGGGTTACGGATACGATGACCAGAAGCTGCTGCTGGGCGAGGGCCTGATAACGAGCGAGGGTGAACTCTGGGAGCGGCAGCACCGGATCATGCAGCCGTTCTTCACGCCACGGGGCACGATGCGTTTCATGGATGTGATGGTGAACGCAATCGGCGACATGCTTGCGCGATGGGAGCCCCTGGCGGATGGCGAACGCGTGATTCAGGTCGACGAGGAGATGGCGCGCCTGACGGGAAATATCATTGTCCGCATCCTGTTCAGCAGGGACCTGAACGACGAGACGTCCAGGATCGATGAGGCGTTTCAGTACTGCGTGGGATTTATCGACCGGCGTTCCGCCGATCTGATCGCGCTGCCGATGTTCGTCCCCTCGTCCGCGAACCGGCGGTTCAGACACTGCCTCGGCGATATTCACCGGTACATCGACAAACGTATCGACGAGCGGCGCGACGATCCCGGGGACGAGGATCTGCTCTCGATACTCATGAATGCCCGCGACGAGGATACGGGTGTGCGGATGGACCGGCGCCAGCTGCGGGACGAACTGGTCACGCTGTTCGTTGCAGGATATCAGACGACAATGCACGCCCTGACCTGGACGTGGTACCTGCTGGATCGACATCGACACGCTGAAGAAAGGCTGTGGGAGGAGCAGCGTTCGATCCTGAACGGGCGACTGCCCGGCCTGGAGTCGGTCCACGAACTGAGCTATTCCCGAATGGTGTTTCAGGAAGCAATGCGCCTTTATCCTCCGATCAAGGTGATCGTACGGGAGGCTGCTGCCGACGACGAGATCGACGGGTACCGCATCCCGGCCGGATCGCTTGTCCTGGTGAGCCCCTATATCACCCAGCGTCATCCGGCCCTGTGGAAAAACCCGGAAACATTCGACCCCGAACGGTTCACCCCGGAGCAGACGGAAAAACGCTCCCGCTACGCCTACCTGCCCTTCAGCGCGGGACCCCGGATCTGCCTGGGCGGCAATTTCGCGATGCTGGAAGCCGTGCTGGTACTCGCGATGGTTACGAAGCATTTCCGGCTTCAGCTTGTCCCCGGGCATCCCGTTACGCCGTCGATGGATGTAAAGACGTGGCCGTTGTACGGCATGCCGATGACCGTACACCTTCGCAAGTAGAAGCCCTCCCGGCTTGATTTCCGCGACGGGTCGCTACCCCTCCTCCGTTTCGAGCGTATTCAGGATCGCGTCAACGTCCTCGACTGCGGGTTCGGGGCTGAGAATGCGCCATTTGTACTGGGTATCCCGTTTCCCCGCGCCCGCTGCGCGCAGCACCTCGGCTTCCGCCCATCCCGGCCGCATCAGATGGAGGCACGGCGGCGCCAGCCTTCGGGAGCGCCGCTTCTCGGCGTACTCCACGTTGACGCCCGCCAGCGCGCGGTCAAGGCGGGGAATCACCTCGTTTTTAAGGAAATCCCACGAGAACTCTCCCTTCAACTCCGCGTAGATCTCGTACCGGAGGGCCCCCACGTTCGCCACCACCCGAAACTGCTCGACCACGGAGACGTCATACCGGCGGCGGACCTCTTCGAGCGCCAACAGGAGGTGATTCACGTGCATCTTCTCGCCCGTGATGCTCGTCATGTCGCGGCCCTTGCGGATGAAGGCCAGCAGCGGGGCGTTCCGGTAGAATCCGGTTACCTGTACGATGTCGTGAATATCGTAACGGTAAAGGCCTCCGGGGGTGGTCAGCAGCACCGCATAGTTCACGCCGGACTCCAGCTCATGGCTGGAAAGCACCGGAGGATCGGCGTCATCCAGTGAGGCCTCCGGGATGAACTCGTAGTAGTTCCCATTCAGCGACAGAATGCCCGACGCGGTATGATCCCGGTTGGGAAGGGTGAAATGTCCTTCGCTGGCCAGAAAGCCCAGGTCGCGCATTGGGACGTCACCGTAATACTCCGGCAGCTTCCGTGCCTGAACGCCCACACTGCCTCCCAGCCAGCATCCGATGAGTTTCAGGTCGGGCCAGCAATCCGCCGGAAGGAGCGATCCGGTGCGGTCCAATACGCCCTCGAGGACCCTTGCGCGATCCGGGTCCGGTGACATCAGGGAAGACAGCTGTTCGGCAAGTTGCGGCTGGTCCGGAAGTTCGATGCCGGTCGTGCCGTCGCGAACCGCACGGACGATGGCGACGGCGCTATTGAGTGCGGTTTCCGCGAGGCGTATGAGCGTGCTTGGATTGGGTGTTCCGATGTACGAAACGCGTCTGGCAAGCGCCAGACGCGCGGCCACGAAATAGCGGCGATCGTAGTCCTTGATCTCGGAAACCGCGTAGGGGATCGCGTAGGTGCTGCGGATCGGCCCGGGAATCCGCTGGTAGAGCATCCCGGACGCGCTGCCGTACGGAAGTCCCGAGGGCGTGTGACCCTCGATGGCCCGGCTTACGATGCCCACAAATGCGCCGTCCAGGAACCCGGGATGGTCCTGAAGTGCGCGATAGATCCATTCCAGTGAGAAACCGGACGCGAGACGCATGGACTCGCGGGTGACCGGGATGTACTTCGGTTTTCCCGTGGTCCCGCTCGTCATGTTCAACATACGGGGCGCGGCCGCGGTCAGGACCGCCTGCTCGCCGGCGATGATCCGGTTTATATACGGCCGCAGCCCTTCGTAATCTCTTACAGGGACCTGGGCGCGGTAGTCGGCTTCCGTGCGGACTGACGCGAATCCGTGGTCTCTTCCGAACGCCGTGTTTGCATTGGCCTTCACCAGGCGGAGAAGGAAAGCGTTTTGCACGGCGTGAGGGCGTTCGGCCGCACGGTCGAGTTTTCGCGCCAGACCGGAGCCTTTCATCCGGATAATCGTCTTGACGAGCATTCCCATTGCCTATCTCATAGAAGCTGTCTTACAATCCCCGCCGGTAATCTTAAGACAGCTTCTTGCCAAGAGTCGTCGTATTCTCCGCATGGGCGCGCAGGACGTCGTCGCGAACGTCGACACCCAGCCCCGCACGGCGCAGCAGCGGCGCCTCTCCGCCGCGGCCGAACGCAACGGGTTCTTCAGACACGTCTTCCACGAGCAGCATGCTTCCGTATGATCCTTCCACAAACGATACTTCGTCGAGATGGGCAGCCAGGTGACGTCCGGCGGCCGAGAGGATGGCGGACTCTCCCACCTGGCAGCCGAGCTGCAACCGCAGACCGGCACGATCGGCCATGCGGGCGATCTCCAGCGTACGGCTCAGACCGCCGCACTTTGAAATGCGCAGATTGAAGAAATCGCACGCCCCCGCCTGAATCAGCGCCTCCGCGTCGGCCGAGGTGACAAGCGATTCGTCAGCCATAATCGGAATTGGCGACCGTGAACGAACACTCGCCAGCACCGCGGGATCGCCGCGGGAAACGGGCTGCTCGGCGCAGGCGACATTAAACGGCGCCAGCGCCTCGAGCGTCGCAACTGCTTCGTCAGGGGTGTACGCGCAGTTCGCGTCGACCCTGAGCGAGACGTTGGGGCCCACCGTTTCGCGGACGGCCGCAACGCGTTCTCGCGCGTCATCCCCGTCGATCTTGATCTTGACAGCCTGAAGCCCGAATTCCGCGCAGACTCGTGCGAGCCGGACCGCGCTATCGATAGAACCGCCGCTGATGACGCCGCTGTAGGTGACGGAGGCACGCCTCGGCCTCAGAATCTCGCCCAGAGACTGTTTCTGGCAACGCAACAGGACATCCACCAAAGCCAGTTCACAGGCAGCCCTGGCGGCGTGCCACGCGACCACGCCGTCCGCATCGCCGTCGGGCAGGATCCGGCCCACCGGGTCCAGCGTGCCAACGGCGTCCGGGCCGGGACCCATCGCCGGAAAGTCTGAATCCGCGATGGCGGGCAAAAGACATTGCGCGATGTGGTCGAAGCAGCTCTCGACGGTCTCACCCGTCACGTACGGACGGGGCAAGCCCTCACCGTAGCCCACCGTGCCGTCCTCGGCAGTCAGGCGCACAACGACCGAGTCCGAACGGGACCGCACCGAAGCGCTGTGTCCGAACGCCTCTACGAAAGGAATCCTGAGGGCGAAGCAGGTTGCGCCAATGATCTTCATCCGGATCCTCGAAGCGGAGTGAGGCCGCAGCGTCCCGGTCGCAGCCGCATCGCGGGCCGGATGCCCTGGAGTTCCCTGACAGACGAAATCGTGAAATCGGGAATCTCGGCGGCACGCCGAGGCGTCTGAAATCGTGAGAAGCCCTGCAAGACACGCATTGTCAGACAGCCGTGAGATTTGGCGGGACCGATATCGTTATCGAGCCGGTCGCCAACCATCAATATGCCGTCGGGTGCGCATCCGGCCTGCGACAAAGCGGCGCCGAAAATCCTCGAATCGGGCTTGGAAATGCCAAGCTCAGCAGATGTCAGAACAATAGAAAACCGGTCCCTGATTCCCCAGTCCGAAAGCCGCTTCTCGCTCCCTTCGGACTGGTTGGCGATAACGCCAAGCCTGAATTTCCGCGAAAGCGTATCGAGCGTCTCCGGTACGCCAGGGTACAGTATTTCCAGTTCTTTCACGTAACGCCCGGCACTCGCAACAGCGCGCCGCTGTTCCTCTGTCAGATCGAGCCGCGCCAGCATGGCGCGAAACGGGCTTGGCGCGAAATCCGTGGCCGCCTGTTCGCACAACCGCATGAGTTCGTCCACGGAATGGCGCAGTCCGAACGCCCCGATACGCTCGCACACACCCCTGAGACGCGCCCGGTGCGCCCGGGTTTCGTCAACCAGTGTCCAACCCAGATCCAGGAATATCCACTCGATGTTGGTCATGGGGGGGATACTGCGTCGGAGAGAGATCAGCAGACGGATTCAGGAACCTGTCTTGCACCGAAGGCGACGTTCGTCTGGCAGGATCTGTGACACTACGGGTCTATGCTGAATTTCTTGATCCAGTTCGTAAACGTCTGGTAGCTAGGGAGACCCACGAGCCGGACAGCCCGCGGCTATTGCTCAGGAACCGACTGGAATCACTGCTAGAAAACGGAGTTAAATTAAAAGGGTGTGAAAAAAGAAAAGGGCGACCCTATCTTCCTTGTAGCAAGAAGTTTACCTACAACCAAGGCCGGATGCGGTTCCGGCAGGAAGGAGAGTCGCCGTGAAGGAACATACGCAAAACCCCCCGTCAGTGTCCACGCCTGTTTGGGATGCCTTGGAAGCGTGGGCACGCAATGAGATTCAAGGACGATTACAGCAGGTATTGGAAGAAGAGGTAACCGCCTTCCTGGGTCGGTATCCCTACCAGCGCCGTGCGGATGTGGATCCCTCACCGGGGTATCGCAACGGCTATGGGAAGCCGCGTAAACTTGCGCTGACCTGCGGTACGGTCGAAGTGCGGCGGCCGAGAGTGCGAGGTCTGGAAGCGCGGTTTGAAAGTCGGATTTTGCCGCTGTTCGCGCGACGCACCAAGGAAGTAGGCGATCTGCTTCCCGAGTTGTATTTACACGGCCTTTCGCTGGGTGACTTCGAGCTGGCCCTGCGCGGTCTCTTGGGAGAAGGCGCGCCTTTGTCGAGTGCGTCCATCTCACGTCTGCGTGGCAAGTGGGAAGCCGAACACCAACGCTGGCGCAACCGCAGCCTACGGGATCGAGAACTGGTCTACGCCTGGGCCGATGGCATTTACGTCAAGGCCGGGCCTGGAGAAGGAAAAGGCAGCCCTGTTGGTGGTTATTGGCGCCCTCAGCGACGGCAGCAAAGAAGTCTTAGCCCTTCAGTCGGGCTACCGCGAGTCGATCCAGTCGTGGAAGGACGTCCTGCGCGATCTGCGCACCAGGGGACTGAACGTGCCCGTGCTGTTGGTGGCTGACGCCAACCTGGGCATCTCGGATGAGATCTGGCCCGAAGCGACCCAACAGCGATGCTGGAACCACAAGATCATCAACGTGTTAGACAAACTGCCCAAGCGCGTTCAGGCGCACGCCACACACCTGTTGACGCAGATGCCTTACGCGAAAACCCGAGACCGTGCCAACACACTCAGAAAACGCTTCGCGGCGCACTTCCAAAAGGC
>CAZKDZ010000126.1:0-4871 GCA_964551635.1 uncultured bacterium
GATTTGTCAGAGGCAAACCGAGACCGCCACACGTTCCCAACGAAGTCTGGATCAACCAACCCAAGAACACTCTCGAATGGCAACACGTGCTTCACTAAATTCACGCAAGAGTTGTCTCATTCTTATTGACATGTTCCGAAAGCGGGATTACAAGCAAGAGCAGAACCGGGACAGGGATTGTGGCTGAATTACTTTGAGCGGCGGGAGGGTGGGAAGGTGAGGTTTCTCTGGGCGTGTTGTTTGTGCTTTCTGTTGTATACTCTCTTGAATTGCAGGCTTTTTGCGCCGAAATTTATGAGCAGACCGACGCTCTGATCATACGCCTCGAGGTAGTTTTTGGCTTGCGCCAGGTGGGCATCCGTCAATTCGATTACCGCCTTCAATTCGACGCAGATGACGCCTTTCACCAGGAAATCAACTCTCCTCAGGCCTATCTGTCGCCCCTTGTAAAATACACGCATTTCGTGCTCACGGCTGAAAGGGATGCCTGCATCCGCCATTTCCATTTCCAGCGCTCTCTGGTAGATGACTTCCTGGAAGCCATTTCCCAGCGCTGAATGCACCGCCATTGCGCAGCCGATGATTTTCCCGGTAAGGGCCTCGTATTTGTTTTTTCTATTTGTCACATCCGGAACTGATGCAAATCTCGGGCCAATTCCGGGATTGACTATCGTTGTGCGTCAGGGACGTGGATCAGGTGGGAGGTCCGGGTGGAGAGGTGGCCGCGTTCCCGCAGCGGAGCATGGTGTCCGCGTTGCGCCAGGCGATGGCCTCCCTGACGTCGTCGGGCACGTCCAGGATCTGCAGTTTCAGCAGTGCGGGCGCCGGGGTGTTGAACGGCATGCCCGAGCCGAAGGCCAGGCGCTCGATGCCCCAGGCCTGCGTCAGCCCCTGGATGCTGCGCTCCAGTACCGCGGTGAGGCGGGAGATGTCCACCAGGAAGCGGACGTCCGGGGGCAATATGCGCCCGGTGAAGCCGGCGCCGCTCAGAATCATCCAGCGGACGTGGGGCCGCAAATGAAAAAGCCGGCGAAACGTCGCCGGCTTCAGGTCATCGGCCAGATCCCAGGGATGCCGCTGTCGCCGGTCCACAATTCGCATTGGCACCTGAACGGGCCACCCCAGGTCCGCAACGGCATCCAGGAAATCCAGCGTTTCTTCGGAATCCAGCTCATACCCGTGATATTGGGGGCACAGGCGAATCCCTCGCATCTCCAGGTCTTCGGCGCAGCGGCGCAGGTCCTCCTTCCATCCCGCGTAGGCCGGATTCAGCGTGGCGAACGGGATCAACCGGTCCCGGTGGCGCAGCACCCGTCCGGCCAGCTCCTCGTTGGCCGAATGGGGGTTTCTGTAGAACACGCCGTGGACAGACGCCACCACCGCCCGGTCAATTCCGCTGCGGTCCATCAGTCTCAACAGGCCCTGTACCGTATTGTGGCGCAACTGCCGGAACGGCCAGTGCCCCACCCACGCGTTGACGTCGATGATCATTTCGTCTTCCGCCGTTACTCCGCGCCGTCACCCCAATTCGCGGAAAAACTACAGTCAATTTGGCCACAAAGATCCTGACTGCGGGTAGAGGGTAGAGGTGAGACGGGAGAAGAAGCCCTTGCCGGTCTATTCGTCCGACTTGCCTTCGGCACAAGAGGAAATCCATTACGGCATGCGATCTCTTCCCTCGCCCGTCCAGTCGCCTCTATTAACTCGCACATATTCGAATTCATGTTCACGAAGAATTACGTACCAAGGTTAACCATACATATCCTGCACGAATTCCTGGTACCCGTTGTACAGCAGCGTGGGCCGCGTGAGCGGTTTGGACGCGTCGGTGGTGATGAACCGCTCCGTTTTCTGCGACCAGCGCGGATGCGGCACATCGGGCTCCACGTTGGCCAGGAATCCATATTCATTCGGGACGAGCTCGTTCCAGAACGTGGGGGGTTGTTCCGCCACGAACTCGATGGACACGATCGATTTCGCGCTCTTGAACCCGTACTTCCAGGGGATGACGAGACGGACCGGGGCGCCGTGCTGTTTCGGCAGCTCGTGACCGTAGATGCCCGTGACGATGAACGTGAGTTCGTTCATCGCTTCATCCATCCGGAGGCCTTCCTGGTAGGGCCACGGCCACTGCGGGCGGTCGAACTGACCGGGCGCCTGATCCGGGTTGATGAACGTGTTGAACTTGACGTGGGTAACGCCCGCCTGCGGCTCCACGGCGTCGATCAACGCCTTCATCGGGAAACCCGTCCAGGGAATCGCCATGGACCACGCCTCCACGCACCGCAGCCGGTAGAGCCGCTCTTCCAGCGGGAATCTGCGGTGCAGCGCGTCATAATCCAGCGTGAGCGGATTGCTGACCAGCCCCTTGACCTCCAGCGTCCAGGGATTGATCACGAACTTCTCCGCCTTTTCCAGGACACCGGTCTTACCGCGGGTGAACTCGTAATAGTTGTTGTATCCGCCGGCAATCGCCTCGTCCGTCAGGTTGCGGTCCAGCTCCGAGAATTTCGGATTCGTCTGCGCCGGGTACGCCGGCTTGATCTCTTCTTCTTCCTCCTCCTCTTCTTCTTCTTCCTTTTCTTCCTCCTCCTCTTCCTTCTCTTCCTCTTCTTCCTCTTCTTTATCCTCGTCCGTCGTGCCCGGTTCCGGCTCGAACGGCTCGAATACCCGCTCGCTGCCGCAGCCCGCCAGGACGCCTGCCGCGCCAACCACGCCCGCCGCCTTGAGGAATTTCCGCCGGTTCACGTATACGTCTTCAGACGTGGCCTCGTTTTCCGGGATCTCCCATCCCTTCGGAATCACTATGTTCGCCATCGATGTAATCCTCCTCTTTTCAGCCATCCGCTTTCGACGATCCCCGAGTTCGAAAAACAACCGTCTAACCTCAATTCGAAGAAAGACAACAGTCAATTTACCACAAAAAGCACAAAATGCACAGAAGGACCAAAAGTCAACCCGTGCGAAGAAACGCCAACCGTCGGGGCAGAATCCGGGCGTTGTTCGTTACCCCCACTCAGTCGGTCAGAGAATACAACCGTTCCCATTTTGTGTTTTTGTGCCTTTTGTGGCTATTGCTTTTGGTGGATCAATGGAGAAAAGAAGCACAAAAGGCACAGAAGGTAACGGTGCGATAACGGGGTATTCAGGTCGTTCAAAGAACGAAGCCGATCTTCGACGCGTGTGAATTAGGACAAAGAGCCGGCCTGCGACGAGCTGAAAGAAAGCGACTACCGCTTCAAAGCGACGCCGACGAAGAAGGTATTGCCGGCCGTGGTGTTGCATCCGGAGGCGACGTGGATCAGGTCCAGACTCAGCTCCACCGTCGAATTCAGCTGATAGATGATTCCCGGGGCAATCTTCAGGATGTTCTGATCGCCGATGAGGTCCACTTCATCCCCGGGCTCGCAGTCGCCCAGCGTCCGGATGCCTGAAATGAAGCCCTTGATCAGAATCCGATCGTAGGTAAGTCCGGCTTCCAGGGCGTAGAACAGCTCGTTGCTGAACGTCCCTCCGCGCACCCGATAGCCCAATTCACCCGTCACGTACCCCGGCAGCGGATAGAGGGACTTTCCGAGCAGAAGCCGCACGTCCCCGTCGATCTTCTTCGTGCTCAACGGCACCCGCGTGCTCTCGTCGTCTTCGTGCCAGGTGGGGATCTTGCCGCCGGCGGCCACCGAAGCCACGAAGTCCCTGTTCCACAGCAGACGGCGCATCCGGACTTCCACGTCCCCGAACCCCCACCGCCTCTCCAGGGCGGTGCCCGTCTGGAACGTACGGGTATCCTTCATGTTCTTGTAGGGGGCGGTGGCCACCAGGGTGAGCTCATCCAGTATCCCGTACTCCAGGTAGCCCGTGCAATTTATGTCCCGCAATCTGCCCTCACCGTCCTTCCCCACCTTGTCCCCCGCGGCGTTGATATCCTGGGTGGTGTTCAAATATCCGCCCGAGAGTTTCAGGTAGTAGCCACCTTTCTTCTGGGTCCAGGCTCCGGCGAACGCGTGGGATGCGATCAGGATCGGCAGAACTGCGGTGAGAAATGTTATTTTTCCTCTCATATGGTTCTCCTATTTTCGTTTTTTCCTTATGTCCAGCCGACAACATTAACCTGCTAAACTCTTTAACGAATATGGGATGGGTTCGTTCCGTAGAAGCGGGGAGCCGTTAGACGGGAGAAGGGAGAAGAAATCCTCGCGCGATATTTTATTCCTCATTGCCTCCGGCATGAGAAGAAATCTGACAAGGCAGGACATCTCTACCCTCTACCGTCTAACCTCTACCCGGTTTTAAGGAACACACCGGAGGCAGGATTCTATATGGAAAAGCAAACTACACATATGTCATTTGCGCGTCGGATGAATTGTCCATAAACCATTTATTTTTCCTCTTTTACGTCCTTTTTCTTATGCGCCGAAGAAAAAGGACCAAAAAGAAGGGCGCCCTTCGGCAGGGGGCCGGTTTTTCCGTGAATCACTCCGGAGGCAAAATAGGAATTGTGCGGCCTGCCAACCTTCCAGCTGTACGGTAACAAGTGCGCTGTACGGATCTGCACGGAAAAACCCCCCATACCCCCGGTCGCTCCAATGGAACGACCCCTATTGCGCGAAACCTAACCCCGTTCCTGAAGGAATCGCGAACAAACCCCCCGTACCCCCGGTCGCCGGTTGTGAAATGCATTGATAGAGCGAGACCGGTCTTTCCTCCCTCTTTCCTTTAGGAGAGAGGGCCGGGGAGAGAGGTCTGAGGGGCCGGGAGAGAGGTCTGTCTTTCACAAGAAAACCGGCGCGCCGATCGCCCCGGTTTCGGTTGTCCTGCAATGGGTTCCTTTCCTCAATCTACCGACCATCCCCATGTCGGCCGTCCAAAAAACG
>CAZKDZ010000127.1:0-10757 GCA_964551635.1 uncultured bacterium
GAAGGCTTCGCACCCCTGGCCGAAACAGGCAATGTATTGAACTCCAATATTCAAGTCAACTCCAAAGCGCCCGGCAACCCCTCAGAAGCTGTCTTAAAATTACCGGTGAGTTCCCGAGCGCGAGCGAAAAAGTGGCGGTCAAGGCGGGTAAATCCACCCATATTCGTCTATACGGGTGGGTTTGACCAACGCCGACCGGCGCTTTTGCAGCCGCGCGAAGACCGCTGGGAATTTTAAGACAGCTTCTCAGAGTGCGCGGTCATTTTCTGGCCGCGATCCCGGCCAGTGTGTCGCCGGTTATTCTGACGGTGTGGGTATCGACGCGGTCGACCCCGGGGCTGGAGGCTTTGGATGCCGCGCTGGATTCGGCCCTGTATTCCGTTTCAAACGTGTAGGGACCCGGAACGCGGTACGGCACGAACTCCCCGATACGGCCCATCGCCCTCTTCGCGCCTTCGCGTATGAGGTCCCGTGCCTTTGCGGGAGAAAGCGTAAGCGCCGCGGTGCGGCTGAGCCCCTCCTTGACCACGACGCCTTCGATATTTTCCACGTATGCGCGCGCTTCGTCCGCCGCCGCCCTGTCGCCGCTGATGAACGCCGTGGGAACGCCGGCCTCCCCGGCGCGGGCGATGTTGAAACCGATTTCCCCGATGAGTTCCCCATTCAGCCAGCAGTTTGATATGGCGCGAGAACTCCAGCTGTGGCACAGTACCCCCGCGTGCGTATTCTCCATCGCGTGGTGACCATACAGAAACATGGCGTCGAAGTCAATGCCGAGTTCCCACGCGGAAACCAGCGGACGGCCGAACATCACCCTGGCTTCATAGTGAATCATCTCAATGTTGATGCCGCCGCTGCCGTGTCCGTCGAGGACGATGACCTGGTCCGCCCCGCCTTCCAGGGCGCCGTCGACAAGCGCGTTTATCTCGAGGGTGGACAGGTTTTTCGCCTGGTCGTTGTATCGCGTATTGTCATAGGTCTGCGTATGAAAGTCGACAACGCCCGCGGCGCCTTCGAGGTCGCACAGTACCATGATATTCATGGGAATCTCTCTCTGGTGTCAGTCGTCAAAAGCAGAAGGCGCGTACAGTCGCCCCTCGCGGATGGTGGAAACCGTTTCGAGTTTTTGATTCGCCGACCGGATCCCGCCGCGGGTATCGGCAAATTCGAAGCTGCCCGCCTTGAGATCGAGAATGGTCAGGTCGGCATTCGCATCGACCCGGAGCGTACCGATTTCACCGAGCACACCCATGACGCGCGCGGGAGCCGCCGTCACCCTCTCGAGGGCCTGGTCCAGCGTAAAGCCAAGGAAGAGGAACTTGGAGACGGTCGTGACAAGGTCATATACGGGCCCGTCCAGATTATAGACGTGGAGGTCGCTGGAAATGGTGTCCGGCAGGAATCCCTGGGACATCGCGGCCTCTGCAACGTCGAACGCGAAGCTGCCCTGACCATGGCCCACGTCGAACAGGATACCGTCTTCCGCGGCTCTGCGCGCGGCGGTCCGGACCGCGCCGGAGTCGTCCAGAACGCCGGTGTCGCTCTTGTGAAAGCAGTGGGTGACGATATCTCCCGGCCTGAGTTCGGCTATCATTTCATCGAACGTGAGGGGGCTGGAGTTGGGATGTACCATCAGCGGGAGACCGGTGGCGTCGCGTATCTCGCACGCGCGCCTCAGGGTTTCTCTGCCGTTCTCCCCCACCAGACCCTTCGACATCCGGATCTTGACGCCAACTATGGCATCCCTGTGCGCATCACACATCCGGACGGCGCGATCCACGTCCGCGAACCGGAGATCGGTCAGCTCACCGATACCCGGCGACAACAGGCCCTGGGACGAGACGTGGAGGAAGGCCTTGATACGGGTCGTGCTGGCGTCGATCACGTACTTCCTGAATCCCGGAAATGTGTCCGCGCCCGCCGAACCCGTGTCGTAGACGGTCGTCACGCCCCTGGCCAGACACGTGGGGTCCGGCTCCACGCCGTAGTGGGATACCCCCCACCAGACGTGGACGTGCAGATCGATCAGACCGGGAGTCACCAGATAGCCGTCGGCGTCGATCACGGTCTGCGCCGTCTCTTCGTAGATCGCATTGTCCAGCGCGGCGATGCGTCCGCCCGCGATGGCCACGTCCCGTACCGCGTGCAGACCCTGCGCCGGGTCGATAACCGTACCACCCTTGATGAGCATGTCGTATGGTGCGGACAGGGGGTCCTCGACGGTGTAGTGAGAAGGATTCCGCGGTCGGCAGGATGCGCCGGAAAATAACCAAAAAGCCGAATCGCGGCAAACAAAAAGGGGCAACCCGACGGGTGCCCCTTCTTCGTGCGGTATCGTTTCTGTACCTATGCCAGATTCGAATTGCTGCTTCCCCAATCGGACAGCGGCGGCAGGATGCCTTCCGCGATGATTTCGTCCCGCAATCCGACGAGGTGCGCGTAGGAATCCCTCAACGCCTGCAGGTCTTCGTCCGTTCCCTCCGGCATGCTGCCGGTCACGCCGTCTGACGACAGGGTGGCGGGCATGGCCATCATGATCCTGCTGAATTCCCCGTTGTTGACGTATGCGCCGCAGGGCCAGTCGTAGGGCTCGCCAAACAGCCCCCGCAACATGAAGACGCTCTGCTGCGCGGGTGACTGGAAAGAGGAGCGCCCTCGCAGCTGGATGATCCGGGCGCCGCCGCCGGTCACGTGGGCCTGGATGCCGCTCCACGTATCGGTTGTCAGGCCGATTCCGTTTACGGTTTTTCCGGCCAGTAGTTCCGTGAGTGGAATTCCGTCCACCGCTGTGCCGCCCTTGAATACGGCCATCGATTCGCCGTGACCTCCGTAGGTCTTGCATCCCGTCACGCGGTCCTGGCGGATCCTGAAATGCTGGGCCAGCGCCGTTTGCAGCCGGGTGCTGTCCAGGGCGGCCAGCGTGGACACGCGGCCTGCCGGAAGCCCGGAATGCACCAGCGTGGTGAGCCCGGTGATGTCTGCGGGGTTGAAGATGATAATGGCGAATTTGCAGTCGGGACAATATTGTTTGATGTCAAGACCGAGCTGTTTTGCAATCAGGCCGTTGTCGCGCGTGAGGTCTTCGCGCGTCATCCCTTCCTTTCTGGGTGCGCCGCCCGAACTGATCACATAGCTGGCGCCGGAGAGCGCCTCGGCGATGTCCGCGGTCCACGACACGTTCGCGCCAGGGAATCCGCAGTGATAGATTTCCTCCGCGGCGCCTTCCAGACCCGGTTCGAACGGGTCGTACATGGACACCGTGCCGGCGGTTCCCGAGGCCAGCAGGGTCTGGGCCAGATTTGAGCCAATGGCTCCCGCCGCGCCCAAAACGGCTACTTTTTCGTCCGTCAGATACATCCGTATTTCTCCCCGGGGTCCCCAGATTCACTCACCGGCCTGGTCTTGCAGACTCGTGCTCATATTATAGGCCTCTTCGGCTTTCTTTGCGCTTTCCGATGCCGCATCGTCCAGCCCTCCATCAGACTGCTCCTTCGAAAGCAGTGCCCACGAACGGGACAGCGCCTGCCAGCCCTTCACACTGGTGGGTCGGAGGCTGACGACCATATTGAGGGCTTCTATGGAGTCCTTGAGTTTGCCCTGTTTTTCGTAGATTCTGCCCAGCCGGAACCACGCGTCCGCGTCCTGTGGATTGGCCTGGACACTCTTCAGGAACAGGTTGACGGCCTCATCGACCCTCCCCAGGTTCCTGTAGCACTCCGCGAGATTGAACAGGTTATCCACGTCCTCCGGCTTCTGCACGGCCACCCTTTCGAGGAGTCCGGCCGCCGCCTCGTAATTGCCTCCCAACAATTGCATCTGACCGGCCATTTCGAGAACGCCGAGATTGTCGGGTTCGATGGCCAGGGCTTTCTCCGCGGATTCGAGGGCGGACGCGGTATCACCCGAAAACTGCTGGGCGCGGGCGAGGTCGTTCAGATAGCCGGCGTTGTCAGGAGCGAGTTGATGGGCTCTGGTGAAGCACTGCATCGCTTCTTCGTAATTCTTGAGATTCATATACGCCCGGCCCAGATTGACAAACGACGATGCTTCCGTGCTGTCCAGCTCGACCGCCTTTTCGTAGGCGTCGATACCGGCCTGTGCCTGACCCATGTTCAGGTAGGCCACCCCCAGCGCCTGATAGCTCATGGGCTTCTCAGGAGAAAGCGCGATGGCTTTCTGAAGCGATTCGATGGCCGCGCCGTAGTCTTCGGCGCCTATTGCCCGGACGGCGTTATTGTAGTTCCTGCTCCACCACATGTCCAGGTAGGGCTGGATTTTCTTGGCATATTTCCTCTTGCCCTTCTTGGTTGCAAGGACCCACTCGAATTCCTTCCTCATCTCATCCTGCAAGTTTTTCTCGGAGTAGATTTCGCCGAGCATGAAGTGGGCCTCTACGTCCTCCGGGTCGCCCTCGATGACGATCAGCAACTGGGCCAGGGCCTTGTCGAACAGGCGCTGGCTGACGTAGAGGTGGGCGGACCTCTTGGCAATTTTGGCGTCGCCTTTGGTGATCCGCTTTTTCGATGCGTACGCCTGCCCGGCGCCGAGACTGGCCAACAGAAGAAGCGCGAGCACGAAAGTGCCTGCCTGGCGAAGGAATCGGATTTCAGGGTTCAAAGCCTTTCCCCTTTCTCTATTGCAACGAATCGTCGATTCAGTCTACGGGCCGCGGACGGCCGCCCATTCCGCATCCAGGGAGGAACGCGCCGGAAATGAAACCGTTTCGCCGGCCAGGCCCGCGGATCGGTGCAATATAGGCGGCCGGCATATTTCTGTCAAGATCAAACACGCGGAAACCCGGCCTCGGGAACTCCGGAACGCCGGTTCCACCCTTCACGACGGCGAGACCGCGCGCCGGCGGCACTTTCTCAACGGACTGCTATGCGTCCCTGTCCGAAATCAGCTCGCCGCTTACGGCCCAGTGGTCGCGGGTGACTTCCTCGATGACCACCATCGTGCCGCCCGGTTTTGCACCACAGATGTCTTCCAGGGCGTCTGTGATGGCCTTGACCAGTTCGCGCTTCTGATCGCTCGTGCGGCCGTCGAGCATTTTGACGTTGACAAAGGGCATGCCGGAGTCCTTTCGGAAAACGAATAGCGGTGAATTGCGGAGCCGCAACCCTGCGGCCGGGAACTACGCCTGTGTCTCGTCGATGACAATGAGCGTCTTGATGGATTCGCCGGCTTCGGCCACGGTCTGAAAACCGGCGGCGGTTTCTTCCAGGGGGAAGCGGTGAGTGACGAGTTTCTTCGCGTTCACCACGCCGAGGCCAACAATGTCGAGCGCCTCCAGAGTGTCCGGCGGACCGCATGAATAGCTGGTTGTCAGCGTGATGTCCCTGGAATACAGATCGTAGGTATCCACAGGCAGGGTCCGGCCCGGTTCGTTAGGCGTGAACAGAAGTACGGTCCCCCCCACGCCCACCGCCGAGAATCCCGCCTCCATCGCGGGGAGCGTGCCGGGGCCGACCACAACCAGGTCGGCCAGGCCGCCCCCGGTGGCGGCGGCGACCGATTCGGCCAGCGTCTCCCGCGTAACGTCGACGCTCTTGTCGGCCCCGAGTTCCCGCGCCCTGGCCAGCCGAAAGGGAACCTTGTCGGCCGCGATCACGGGTGACGCGCCGTAATGCCTGGCGACCAATGCAAGAATCTGACCCATAATGCCCATGCCGATGATGAGGACGCCGTCTCCGGGTTTCATGCGGGCGCGGCGTTTCAGCGCCTGGACCGCGCAGGCCGTCGGTTCCACGAGAGCGCCGTCTTCGAGGGAAAGCGCGGCCGGAAGCTTGAGGGTGTCCGTGGAAAGGTTGAGGGCGGGAACACGCACGAATTCGGCGAGGCCCCCGGGGTCCAGCGCGGAGGCCTTCCACGTGGGGCACATGGAAAAATGCCCCCGGCGGCACAAACGGCAGCGCATGCAGGGGGCATGATGATGAACGAAAACACGATCGCCCGATGAGAATCCGGAGGTTTCGGAACCGACGTCGACAACGGTCCCGGCGGGTTCGTGACCGAGGACGATCGGAGCCTTGCGGCGCACGTACCACGGCAGGGTATCGCTCGTGCAGATGCCGCAGACCGCCATTTTGACGAGGGCGTCTTCGGGCCCGATTTCGGGGATCGGTTCTTTTTCGATGCGGATGTCGCCGTAGTCGTACAGACGGGCCACGCGCATCATCCGGCTTTTTCCGGGCTGGGTTCGGAGGGAACGACCGCGAATTTGACGTCGTTGCCCTTTTTCAGGAGAAGCTCGAAGACGTGCTTCAGATCGGACAGGGAATAGGTGCCGGAAATCAGGCCGTTGAGGTGGATCTTTCTGTCGACCAGCATCTGGTAGGCCTTTTTTACGGCGCTGCGGCTGTAGTGAAACACGCCCTTCAGGGTAATTTGATCGTAGTGTAACCGGGCGGTGTCGAATGTGGCAACGGTGCCCTTCGGAAGGCCGCCGAACAGGACGATCGTGCCGCCCTTGGCAACCAGGTCCGGAGTGCTTTCCCAGACGGCGAGTTGGCCGGTGCATTCGATCACCAGGTCCGCGCCGATGCCACCCGTCAGTTCCTTCACCCGGTCGATCGCGTTTTCCCTTTCCACGTCTATGATTTCGTCCGCCCCGAGCGTCGTGGCGAGCTTGAGACGGTATTCGCGCCTGCCGGCGACAATTACGCGGCTGGCGCCGAATGCGTGTACGACGGCCGTGTGCATCAATCCGATGGCGCCCGCGCCTATAATGAGTACCGTAGCGTCCGGCCCCATAAGTACCTGGTCCATGCCGTAGACCACGCAAGCGAGCGGCTCCAGCATGGCGGCTTCTTCGTACGAGAGATCGGCAGGCTTTTTGAACATGTTGTTCTGGACGACGTGCGCGGGCACCCGAACGTACTCCGCGAAGGCGCCGAAAACCATTTCATCGATCGCGTACGGGCAGAGGTTTTCGCGCGACTTCCGGCAGTCCACGCACTCGCCGCACGGCGCAGTAGGCGCTGTCATTACCTGGTCGCCGGGCTTGAATCTGGTCACGCCCTCGCCAACCTCGTAGATATCGCCGGAGAACTCATGCCCCAGCGGCGTTGGCGTGGGTATTTTGGGATGGCCGCGCCGGAACGTCTTCAGTTCGGTGCCGCAGGTCAGCGCCGACCGCACCCTGACAACCACTTCGCCGGGACCGGCGCTGGGGATATCCACGTCCCTCAGTTCCAGACGTCCGGGTTCAAGTAGAAGCGATGATAGCATTGTCCTCGCTCCCCTTCAATAGGTGATGCATCAAATACCGATTTGCCCTATATAGAAATTTACGGGAATTCGGCCCGGTCTGCAAGGGCTTTCATTTGAAGAGTCACAAATAGGACACATAGCGCAGTGAACGGCAACATGCAAACTGAACGTACCGGGGCGATTCGACGCGATCCGGGATTCAGAAACGGGCAATCGCCCGGTCACTCCGTTGTCTCGTGACCGACGGGTCAGAATACCGCGATTTCTGGAAACTCAACACGACCCAATGCCGCCTTGCCGCCGTAGACCCTGACCCTGAAAGGCGTGAGGAAGGTCACCGGCACGTCTCCAAGAACCGCGTTATTCTCCAGGTCGATGATCTTGAGTCCGTACGATCCGGAAAGCAAATCGAGGACCGTGACGTACGCGGTCCTGTCGTCACGGGAAACCCCGAAATTCACGGCCTGTCCTTCAATCCGGATTTCCCCCGTCTTCTCCAGCGTTGCCGCATCCATGGTCCAGAAGTAGCCAACGAAGACGACACCCAGGGGATGGCTCGTATCCAGGAACTGCCGCCGCACGGTTGCATAAAGCGTCTGCCGGTCCCTGGACGTCTGGATGTCGTATACAAGGGTGGTGGAATCGGACGCAACTTCCAACGCGTGGACGACTTCCTTCGTACCGGGATCGATCGAAACGATTTGTACAGACGGGTCGTCGCCGCCCAGGGTTGTTGAAGTGAAGATTCTCTCACCGTTGGATGAAACCGCCACCCGCCCGTTGCCCCATCCATCAAGTCGAATGCTGTCCGCGAGCGACCGTCCAGGACCGTCGATGACAGAAATCCAGGGATGGTTCGAGTGTCCCACGTAGACAGTGCCGCCGTCCGGAGATGCGGCGATGCCGCCGGGTTGAATCGACAGCGGAATGAGCGCGACGGATTCGGCGTTTTTGACATCGATGACTTCCACCTGACTGGCGACGTCCTCGGTGACGTAAACAAGCCGATGGTCCGGTGAAAGCGCCATGCGAAATCCGCCGCGTGGACTACCCCTTGAATCCGACGATTCCGGCGGGTCCAGGAGGGGCAACCGGAAGTCGATCTCACTGTCTTCGGTGAGCGCGAAGAACGAGTCCACGCTGGAAACGTAGAAGCGCCTGTTGAGATACGAATAGGTCACGCTGCGGGGCTGGCTGACCGTGACCGAAAGGCCGGGATCGTAAAAATTGGATTCCGCGTCCACCACGAAAACCCGGTCCGCCCAGGTGTCGACGACATAAATGCGTGCACGGTCGAACGGCTCCCTGTCCGCGTCTTCGGGCGGTGGCGTGCCGCCGAACTGCCGCGCGAAGAGCAGGAAGTCCTGGAAGTCGACCGCCCCGTTGTCATTCAGGTCCAGCCTGGCGTTGAAGTCCGCGTCCTGGTGGGTCGTGCCGAAACCACGGGCGAAGATGAGGAAATCCGAGAAGCCGACTTCGCCGTCATCGTCGAAATCGGCCCCCGAAGTCTCCTGTGCCGCCACGCTGCCGTGGAATGCGAAGAGGACACAGAACAAAACGAGCGCGTATCTGAGCATAAATATTCCTCCTAAGTTACCTTGAATCGTCAATTATCGGGGACCTGAACGTCGAATATATACAGAATAACAATGGCGAATTGACGTCGAAGGTCCCGGATACTCAAGGTCACTCGACGTGAATGGAAATATCATGCATTTGAACGACCTCAATACCCCGTTAACCCACCGTCGTCTTCTGTGCCTTTTGTGCTTTTTGTGGTAAATCGACGCCTTTTGTTTTCGAATTGAGATCGGCTAATCAGGATAGAGTTCGGACCGGTACCGGCTGGTGTAGAACCGCGTGGCATTCTCGATATCCAGGTCCGCAATGAGCAGGTCTTCCTTTCCACACGGGACGTATTCGATGAGATTGCCCTGCGGGTCGATCAGGCTGGTGGCTGAGTTCTGACCTTTCATGGCCTGGTTGACGCTGGCAAAGTAGACATTGTTCTCCCCCGCGCGACACTGCATGGCCTTCTCGTAGAAGGACTCGCCCCACTTTCTGGGATTCTGTCCCCCTTCGTCGCTGCCCGTGACCTGGGGTTGGAAGACAACCTGCGCGCCCCGGACGGCGGGCCACCGGACGGTTTCCGGGTAGCGCCAGCCTTCGTGGCAGATTGTGATTCCGAACGTGACGCCCTTTACGCTAAACACCCTTCGCCGCCCATCCGGCACGTAATTCTCGGACTCCCCGCCGGGCGTGATCTGGTTCTTGGTCTGGTAGCCGAGCGTCCGGCCCGATGAGGAGATGACGAAAGCCCTGTTTTCGAGGCCGAGTTCCGATTGCCATTCCATACCCGCGATGATGGCGACGCCGGTTTCCCGGCAGGCCGCACGAAGGTCCCTCAGCGCCCGCTCCATCGCGGGCTGGTCCGGATCCGGCAGATCGAATGTCGCGCCTCGGAGTCCGGGCAGATAAGTCTCCGGCGTGCAGACGATATCCACTTTCCGGTCCCGGCATTCGTGGAGAACGGAAATCAGCTTCTCAACACCCTCGGGTACGGAGGGCCGCTGCTTCAGAGCAGCGAGGCAGACGCGCAGCGATTTCGCCATTGGGCGAGTCCTCGTTGTTTTGTAATCGTCCGGAAATTCGGGGATTCAGACAAGACCGGCAGGTACAGACCCCTGCGCCTGAAAGATCTATAGAATGAGGAAAAATGTCAACCCTGCGGACGCCCGGATGCCAGGAGTACAGGCGGCGACAGACCGCACGCGTACCCAAGAAGGCGGTCGAGCGGACCCTCCTGAACGGAGCCTTCGGCGAGGCGGTAGAGGCGTGACGGCGCATCAGGTGAAACCCCGGCAAACGTGAGCCCGCGGAGGTCCGGCAGCCCGCGCTCCCGTGAAGTGATCAGCGCATGAATCCCGGCCGGACCGGCAAGGGTACGGATCGCGGCTCCCCGCAGTTCGAGCCGGCCCGGCACCGCACGGGCATCCGGCTCGTGAAAGAGCGCCGTATTCAGCGTCCGCAGCACGTGAAAGGCCGGTCGGGGATTGCAGGAGGTGTCCAGGAGCCCGTGGGCTGCATCCAGAGTCCGGTCCAGGTCGATCAGAGGCTCGAACCAGATTCTGATGCCAGATAAACCAGCGGCCGCGAACAGGGCTTCGGCCGCGCAATTGGCGTTCCGCACGTCGTCACAAGACGTGAAAGCCACGGCGAGGTCCACGGCGCCGACGTGGCTGAATGCGCCCGCGTCAAGGAGCCCTCGAACCGTATTCCAG
The DNA here is from genome assembly GCA_964551635.1 of uncultured bacterium. Taxonomy (GTDB): domain Bacteria; phylum Latescibacterota; class UBA2968; order UBA2968; genus JAAXHE01. The sequence continues at coordinate 10,494 of CAZKDZ010000127.1, forward strand.
GGTTCGCTCTCGTCAACGCGGCACAGGACCCGGTCTACGGCAACGTCCCGTTCCGCCAGAGAGCGGTCCAGCTCCTGCAGTTCGCCTGGAACGTATCCGATTCGGGTGCGGGGGTGCTGCTTGCCGGGACGGCGTTCTCCAGGAAGGATGGGCGCGAGTGCAAAACGTGCGGCGGTACTCGTCCGCGCTTTGGCGAGCTCACGCCCGAGGTCGCGGGATGGCAGGAGGGTTCCGGGTAACTGGATTTCCCATGTATCTACGAAT
>CAZKDZ010000128.1:0-13155 GCA_964551635.1 uncultured bacterium
GAAATCGTTTACGCGGATCCGCGCATTCAAATCGTCGTCCCACTCGTCGACGGGATTGTCCGAAAAGGCGCTGCCCGGAATGTCTCCGGTAATGACGGACATCCAGCGTGCCGCAGCCCTGTGGAACAACGCCTTTTGGGACGCGTTGAATCGGTCGCCGTTGGCGCCTTCGATGAAGACGAGCTCGATTCGAAATGAAGACGATGTGACTGTAACTCCAACCGCGTGCGAGCAGTTGTTGCCGGTATCGGATTCTCCTGAAACCGGCTCAACGCATGCACCGTAGAAGTACGTTCCGGCGCTGGAAGGCGCCCGCAGGGCAGTGGACGCTTCGGCGACGGCGGAAGGCGCAAGTCCCCCCACGATAGACGTGCCGACTTCCACGTCACTCCAGGAAACGGTCGCGTCCGGCGAGCGGTAGTATCGCAGTATGGTCGAAACCGACGGGACCCGGCCGCGGTTCCGCACGGCCACGTCGAGCGTGAAGGACTGTCCGGGCGTCAGGACAGTGTCGCTCACGTCAGGCGCGTCGACGATGAGGTCCGGTTCACGGTTGCCGGGAGGCGAGACCTCCTTTCCGAAATGCCGCGCAAGGATCAGGAAGTCGGAGAAGCCGACTTTGCCGTCTCCATCCAGATCGAAACGCGCATCGCCCTGCTGTTCGCCGAATCTTTCAGCAAATTGCAGGAAGTCGGAAAAACCGACCGTCCCGTCGCCGTCGAAATCGGGGGAAGGCGCGGAATTGAAGGCGATCACCCTGTTCGTCGTCAACACGTCGCCGGACGTCGTGCTTTCGGCAAGCCTGACTATCTCAATGCCGATGGAAAATGCCCGGTCCGTTACGTCCACAATCGTTTCGAACTCCGCTCTCGCCAGAAAACCGGAAGACGCCAACGAAACCGGCGTACCGGTCGCGAAGTTCGTGCCCGCCGACCCTTCCGGAAGCGTAAGGGGAAACTGGCTGTTTTCGGCTTTGATGAAGGCCAGAAGCGAGGCATCGACATCCAGCTTGAGAACAAATCCGACCAGCGGCGTGTTAACACCAGTGGAGAAGACCTCCACGGCGATGGTTTGTCCTATGCCGGAGACACCGCCCGACGTCACGCCGTCGTCGATACGGTTGCCCGTCCCGCCATCGGGTATCAGGTCAAGAGAAAGTACCGCGTTTGCATTGGGGCCGGCGGAGGTTTGAACCGCAATCGTCAGAGACGAAAGGACAAGGAAAGACATCAGCTGTGCTCGCAGATACATGAAAGCCACTCCTGTCCAGCTTGACGGACGTCAGATCAGAGCAGTATCATAACCGTCGCCTTCGGTCGGCCGCCGGCACCTACGAACCAAACGCATCCACAAACTTGAAGAAATCGGCGAAATCCACCGTGCCGCTTCCATCCAAGTCGAACTTCGCATTCGTACCGCCGTACGCGTCGGCAAAGAGAAAGAAATCCTGGAAATCGGTCTTCCCGTCGCCGTTGAAATCGGTTGCCGCTGTCGATGTGCCGGTACCAATGCTGCCGAATATCTCCAGCGGCAGGTCGCTGGACTTGACAAGCTCATAGCCTTGATGGTATCGGTTTCCGTTCTGATCGACGTCTGTGGGTATTCCCGGCAAGTCGCCAATATCGACCGTGACAGTAGCGGTTGAGTCGGCCATACGGGCTATGGTGAGTGTATCACTGCCGACGCTGCCCACAGGAACAGTGATGCTGGTTGTGCCGCTGCTGATGATTCCTCTCGCGGCGGTAAGCGGCAGGACAATGGCAAACGGGGCGCCTGCGGGTACGACTGCCCTGAACCGGTCGTCCCCGGCTTTTTCCAATGATACGGTCAGGGGTAACGGGTCGACGGCATTGCCTTGCAGCCAGAGGCCTTTCAAAGACGACAGGTTCGAAAACACACCGTCGGGTAATGAACTCAAGTTGTTGTTATATAGGGCCAGAGACGTTAGTGATGACAAACTTGAAAATACACCCGCAGGCAAGCTGCTTAACTGGTTCCGACCGGTGTTGACGTACGCGGGACTGCCCAGGCCGAGGTGCGTCAGCGACGACAGATTGTCAAAAATCCCAACCGGTAATCCCGTCAACCGGTTTTGTCCCAATGAGAGCCCGGTAAGAGAGGTCAATTTGTCAAAGATCCCGACCGGGAAGGACGTCAATTGATTACCATACAGGCTGAGTTCCGTTAAGGACGACAGGCTGTCAAATACACCCTCTGGCAAGGCACTCAGTTCATTCCCGGATAGTTCGAGCATCCTTAAGGACGACAGGCTGTCAAATACGCCTCCTGGCAAGGCTGTCAACTCACTGCCGTATAGTTCGAGTACTTGTAGCGACGACAGATCGTCAAAGACGCCTGCCGGTAAAGCGGTCAGGTCGTTATTTTCCATTCGCACATAGATTAACGATGTTAATCCGGAAAAAATGTCATCCGGAAGGGAAGTCAATCCGTTGGAGCCCAGGTAGAGCGTCTTCAGAGACGTGAGTCCGCTGAAATCGCCCGATTTCAACGTGGTGACTTCATTCCGCACAAGATTCAGACCCAGGATTTTTGTGAGGTGAGCCTCCGTCACTTCCAGGCAATCGGTTACGCCCCGCACCGAACTTACCAGCCTGTCGCGCACCTTCGGGGTGCGGTCGCAGACGGGGGTGAAAACGGTCCCTCCGAATTTTGCGAACACCAATGGCAGGTCGCTGGACTTGGCAAGCTCATAGCCCTGGTGTAATCGGTTACCGGACTGATCGACGTCCGTGGGTATTCCCGGAACCGTACCGATATCGACGGTTACAGCCGAGGACGTGCCGGCGGTACGCGTCACGGTAAACGCGGGACTCTCCACGCTGCCTGTAGGTATTGTGACATTCGTCGCGCCGCCGCTGATGCTTCCATTTGCAAACTTGAGCGGCAATACGATATCAAAGGGCGCGCCTGTATGCACTGCTGCCTTAAACTGATCCCCGCCTACGGGTACAAGAGATAAGGTAAGAGAAACAAGACCGGGTACTTCCGAGCCGGGCAGGAGAAGCGATTTGAGTGAGGACAATCCTCGGAATACGCCCGCCGACAACGGATGGCGTGGACCGCTCATGACAAGCGTTGTCAATGAGGATAGTTCACTGAATGCGCCTGACGAATATAGGTTGAGTGGAATGCTCTCCACGTGGAGGTACGTCAATGAGGACAGCCCGCGGAATATGCCTGCCTGCAGACCGGTCGACGGGCAAGTCAGACGAAGCCGCGTCAGTGAGGAAAGTCCACTGAATACACCCGCCGGCAGACTGGCCAGCCGGTCGGAACCTACCCAGAGGTCTGTAAGCGAGGATAAACCACTGAATATACCCTCCGGAAGACCGGTCAGCTTGGTGTCACGGAACGAGAGCGACGTCAGTGAAGACAGGACACTGAATACATCCTCTGGTAGACTGTTGAAATAACTGAGCGACAGGTCGAGATAGGTGAGAGATGATAGCCCGCTGAATACACCTTCCGTAAGGCTGGTCAGTTGGCAATTAAACAACGTAAGTCGCGTCAGCGAGGAGAGTTCACTGAATACACTATCCGGAAGGGTTGTCAGCGGGTTGTCAGCTAAATTGAGCCTTTCCAGTGAGGACAGGCCACTGAATACACCTTCCAGACCGGTCAGCTGATTGTGATCCAGATGGAGCGAATTCAGTGAGGATAGTTCACTGAATGCACCCGCAGGAAGCCTGGTCAGTTTGTTGCCGTGCAAATTGATCTCAGTCAGTGCTGTCAGTCCGTCAAAATCGCCGGCCTTCAGGGCTGCGACGTTTTGTCTAACCAGATCGAGATAGGTAATCGACGCAAGGTGCGCATCGGTCACCTTTGCGCAGTCTGAGATTCCACTGAGCCGGTCAAGGATGGCGTTGCGCACCTGCGGCGTGCGGTCGCAGACTCCGGCCAATGCGTGGGTATCCGCCGCCAGCATCACCACCGGAATGGATACAATCAATTTCCAATAGGCGATGGTATTCCGGATGATCCCAGCGCCGCGTTCGCGTCTTTCGACTCGACCCTTATACCTCGGACGCATCGGTTCTCCTTCCAACGGATAGATGCTCAAATCGACAGATTCCGGTCGTACGAGCGGTCGATCAACCTTCACGGTCTTCTTCCGCCACCTGAATCGCATTACGACCCAAACGCATCCACAAATCTGAAGAAGTCCGCGAAATCCACCGTGCCGCTCCCGTCCAGGTCGAATTTTGCGTTTGTGCCGCCGTACGCGTCGGCAAAGAGGAAGAAATCCTGAAAATCGGTCCTGCCGTCGCCGTTGAAATCCGTTGCGGCCCGCGTGGGCGCGGGAGGAACAGTCCCCGTCCACTGAGACGCGTCCCACAGTTCGATACCGTTCATCCCGACCGAGGCAAGCATGGATCCGTCCGGAGAGAATACGCCGTTGATCCGGAAGCCCCATTTGTCCTTCAGGTGGTCCGGATGCCCGAGCCGTGCGATAATCTCCGTTGTCGCCACGTTCCACAAGAGGACCTTGCCCCGTACCTTGCTGGTGGCGAGGACCGATCCATCAGGGGAGAACGACGGCTGCCCGTATCCAGGAAAGGTTGCAATCGTATCCCGCGCCGCAATGTCCCAGAGTACCATGGAAACGTCGGTGCTCGAAGCGAGAATGGTACCGTCCGGTGAAAACGCAACGCCCAAGACCCGGCCGGTGTTGCTCTGCAGGGTGGCAGTATTGGTACGTGTCGCCGTGTTCCAGAGCTTGACCGTGCCGTCGCGGGACCCGGACGCGAGCGTACCATCGGGTGAATATGCTATGGAGTAGACGTGACTCGTGTGCCCCGTGAGGGTGGCGATCAGCGTCCGGCTGGACACTTCCCACAGCTTGATCGTCCTGTCTCCCGAGCCTGAAGCTAGGGTGTCGCCACTGGGTGAAAACGCCACCGAATGGACCCCCGTAGGACCCCCGGTATGTCCCGGCAGCGTGGCAATGAGTGTCTGTTCCGCAACGTTCCACAGCTTGATATTGGCCTCGTTGGTTCTGGTGGACCCGGTTGCGAGCATGGTCCCGTCGGGCGAAAACGCCACGGAAGTGCTGCCCACCTGGAGCGTAGCGGCGTGAGTTCGCGTGGTCACGTCCCACAGTTGGATCCCCACGGACGAACTCGCGGCGAGAATCGACCCATCCGGCGAAAACCTGGCGTTATAGACCTCCGGCGACGTATCCCGTGTATATCTGAAAAGCGTGGCGAGATGGCGTTCCGACGCTTCAGCAAATATGAAGTGAGTATCCCGAAGCGGTCCGGTATTCGCATTCCCCTCGGTATCCACAGCCAGGACCGCCATGTACTGTGCGGGGGAGGAGGAGAGACTCGAAACACCTTCCGATGGGATGATGCCGTCGTGGTTGAACGTGGCGACTGCCTGGCTCTGACCGGAAAAAACCTGGCATGATTTCACTTCCTGTGATCCCGCGGCCGGGTGGGGTGATTGCGTCTTCAGGAAGAATATCACCTTGTGAAGACCTCTGCCGCCGGATGCCGTAACCCTGAACTGAACGGTGAAGCTCGTTGCGCCGGCCGGATATCTCAGCGGTGAGATCAACTCGACGCCCGGCGAGTTGAATTCCCCCATGTCGTATCCATGCTGAAATCCCTTGATAGAGATCGCAGGATTGAAATAGGGATGCACCGACAGCATGCCGGCGCTGCATGCAGACAGCCGGTTCCATCCCGGGCCATACGACATGATATTGGCGCCGTCGTTGAAGTCGTGCTGAAGGCCGAAGGCGTGGCCCAGTTCATGCGCCGCCGTTTCAACACTGAAGCTGGCGGGCAGCAGCGCGTAGCCCCTGTTATCCGCCCACCGGCCGCCAAGACCCGCAACGTTGCCCCAACCCAGGTTGTTGTACGCGCCGTGATCGACGACAATCAGGAAGATGTCCTTACTCGTGTCAATTGTCGGGCTAAGGTCCCTGAACACGTTTCCAACGCCAACCATCCGGTAGGCGCGGAGATAGCTGTCATCGGAGTTCGGGGCGTCCACTCGGTGCACAACCGGATCGCCCTGGTCGTCGGTCTCATACTCAAAGGTCTTGCCGCCCTTGCCGTTCGACTGCATCTGGTCGCGGAAGAAGGCCTGGATCCTTGGAATCCTCGCTTTCATCGTGTCGACCACGCCCGGGTTGAACGCCCGATCGCTCGGCAGGAAGTAGATCAGGCGCAACGTGCGCGTCTCACCGGAATCCGCTACCGCCGGCCGCTTGGCGGCCGGACCCGACGCTAACTCGTGGCCTAACTGCTCATGATCCGGCGCCCGGCAGGAGTGCGTCCAATCGAATTCGGAGGAAGACGCATAGGACCCGGAAGACAACAGCGGACAAGCCACAGCAACGTGAAGGAAGAAACCGAGGAAGTGGAGTCTTTCGCGGGACATCGGTACCTCCAGGTATCGCAGAGAGCACCCCTTAGCTTCGATTGTTGTACACCATCGGCCGGGGACCCTGTGCCGCACCGTGAGCGCGTGACTTGAGCCTGCAATCCCTGAGCCGTTGTCCTGAGCCTGCTGATGGGATCGGCGAAGGGCAAAAAAGCGCCGACACGCGGGTAACTGTCGCATTTTGCGACAGTTACGGCAATCCGATCCGCAACCCTAAAGATCTGAAGACGCCGTCAATTGCCGACGCTGGCGCCTAAAGCTGGAAGAATCGACACTCTCCCTCGTCGCATATTGCGATTATGACGTTGGCGCTGGCGTACCGTCCACGGACCCCGTCAATGGAAAGCTCCATGACCAGTCTGTATCGGCCGGAGGCGGCGGGGGTGTAACCGCACATTCTCCGGACCCTTCTCGTGCCCGGGATGTCGTCCCAGGACCTGGTGGAACTGTTTCTCCTCTGCCAGTGTGAAAAGTGTATCCTGTACGTGACGCCGTTTACGGTCGCCTCCGTCCAGCCAAGGCAACTGAAGGGAAGGGCGGAGACAGGCCGCCACACCACCCGGCCGGGCGTCACGCTGATCCAGTCCAGCGGTTCATAGGGTCCGGTCAAATTCGGGTCGAGAGATTCAACGAACACCCGGAAACGGCGGGTTGCGCTCAAGCCGCCCCGGTCCGTGGCCGTTACCGTAATCGTCGCATCGCCCGGCGATACGGACCTGACGGTCAACGTCGAACCGGATATGTACACCGCCGCCACCGATTCATCGTTCGACACCGCCGAGAACGTCAGCCTGTCTCCATCCCCGTCCCGGAAAGCTTCCGACACGTCTATCTTCGCGTCACCCTCGCCAAGAAGCATGTCCTGGTCCGGGATGTCTTCCACCGCCGCCGGCGCCTGGTTCGGCTCACTCTCCTCAGCCGGACCGATGCCTTTATCGCCTCCCCCGCACGCTGCAAACACCAGAAACGACATCAGGACGAAGCGCCGTGAGCCGCATTTGTATTCCATTGCAAACCTCTTTGCCCTGTCCCAACCGTACCCCGACCTCCCTATCCCGAGGTGCCGTAGGCATCCACAAACTCGAAGAAGTCTGCGAAATTCACGATGCCGTTGTCGTCCAGGTCGTATTTGGCGTCCGAGGTGCCGAAGGCGTCCACGAAGTCGAAGAAGTCGGCGAAATTCACGATTCCGTCACCGTTGAAGTCCGCCGTTTTCCGTCCCGGCGGCGCGGGCGGCGTGGGAGCGGCGGCAACCGCCAGAACCAGCGAGTATGGTCTGTCCAGTCCGTCGGCGCCGGTGACCAGGTCTTCCACGTTCGAACCGTCCAGGTCCGCGCGTTGTATCTTGTCGGCGTCCAGGTCCGTCCAATACATCTTTCCGTTCTCCAGGTCCAGCGCCAGCGCGACCGGCTGGTCCAAACCGCTGCTGACCAGATCTTCGACGTTCGTGCCGTCCAGATCCGCACGTTTAATCTTATCGGCGCCCCAGTCGGTCCAGTACATCTTGCCGTTCCCCACGTCCAGCGTCAGCCCGCCCGGACTGACCAGACCGCTGGTGACGAGGTCTTCGACGTTCGTGCCGTCCAGATCCGCGCGCTGGATCTTTTGGGAGCCCAAGTCGGTCCAGTACACTTTGCCGTTCCCCAGATCCAGCGCCAGCGCGACGGGCCGGTCCAATCCGCTGGTGACCAGGTCTTCGACGTTCGTGCCGTCCAGATCCGCGCGTTGAATCTTGTCGTCGCCCCAGTCGGTCCAATATATCTTGCCGTTTTCCACGTCCAGCGCCAGCCCCCACAGGACGTTACTTCCGTCGAGGCCGCTGACGACCACGTCTTCCACGTTTGACCCATCCAGATTGGCGCTTTGGATCTGGTAGCCGATGTGCGTCCAATATAGTTGCGGCGCCGTCGTGGCCGGCGGTTCGCTGACGTCGGTCAGATTGATCGTCACGCCGATCGTGGCGCTTCCGCCCTGGCCGTCGGACACACGCACCGTCACCACGTAGCGGTTCCTGGACTCGTAGTCGTAGATGACGCCCGCTCTGGTCCGAAGTTGACCGCTGGTTGTGACGAGGTCGAAACTCGCGGCATCCGTACCCTCCAGGCTGTATGAGAGTGTTCCGCCGTCGCCATCCGTCGCCGTCACCGGGCTGCCGACGTTCTGTCCCGCTGGCGTATTCTCCGCGAAGCTTCGCGTAGCGCCGGCGCCTTCGCTGAAGGTGGGTACGTGATTGGTCCCGCCACCGGTCTCCGCGGTAACCGGCAGTGTTGCGGCGAGGGGGTCACCGCTATAGTTCGCGATCGCGCCCGCCCCAACCGTGAATGTCAACGTGCCGTCACTGTCCATGTCGCCGTTGAATTCGAGTTCGGCAGTCGTTACCGTGTCGCTGACACGCCTGATTCCGAACCTCTCGATGCTCGCTCCCGTAATCCCGGACAACGACACGGCATCCCGAATGTCCAGGGCCGAACGTGTGTAAGATGCGCCCGAGAGCGTCAGCGTCACCACGCTGCCGTCCAGCGTCGCCTCGGTCAATGGAGACGCAGCCGTTGCGGTTACCGACTCAATCTCCGCATTAACCGTCAGCTGCGCCGTCAACGACGTCCCGCTGTAGTTCGCGATGGCGCCGGCCGCCACCGTGAACGTCAACGTGCCGACTTCGTCGATATCACCGCTGTACGTGAGCTCAACCGTCACCTTCGTGTCGCTCACGCGCTGCACGCCGAACGTGCCGACGGTCACGCCGTTGATTCCTGAGACCGTCACGCCGCGCCGCACATCGAAGACAGAACTCGCGAACGCCCCACCCGCGAGGGTGAGTGTCACGACGCTGCCGTTCAGCGTCGCCTCGGTCAATGGCGACGCTGTCGACGCCGTCACCGATTCCATGCCCGCGCTCACCGCCAACTGCGCCGTAAGCGACGCCCCGTTGTAGTCCTCGATGGCGCCGGCCCCCACCGTAAACGTCAATGTGCCGTCGCTGTCGATGTCGCCGTTGAACGAGAGCGTCACTGTCACCTTCGAGTCGCTCGCGCGCTGGATCCCGAACGTGCCCACGCTCACACCCGCAACGCCCGAGACCGACACGCCGCGCCGGACGTCGAAGATCGAACTCTCATAGGATCGGCCCGTAAGCGTCAGGGTCACCACACTCCCGTTCAGCGTCGCCTCGGTTAACGTCTTCGGGGTTGTCGCAACAACGGTTTCTTCCAGCGCGGTTACAGATACCTGGTCGGTCAGCGTGGCGCCGTTGTAGTTCGCGATCGCGCCGGCGCCCACCGTAAACGTCAAAGTGCCGTCACTGTCGATGTCCCCGCTGAATGTTAGCGCAACCGTCACGACGGTGTCGCTCACACGCCGGATACCGAACGTGCCGACTGTCACGCCCGCAATCCCCGATACCGACACCTCGTCACGAACGTCGAACGTCGAACTCGCGTACCGACCTCCGGAAAGCGTCAACGTCACCACGCTGCCGTTCAACGTAGCCTCCGTTAGCGGCGACGCCGTTGTCGCTGTGACCGACTCCATCCCTGCGGTCACGGGCAGTTGTGCGGTCAATGCAGACCCGCTGTAGTTCGCGATCGCGTCGGCGCCGACGGTGAACGTGAGCGTGCCGTCGCTGTCTATGTCACCATTGAAGCTGATTTCTACGGTCACCTTCGTGTCGCTGACGCGCTGCACGCCGAACGTACCTACGCTCACGCCGGCAATGCCCGACACCGACACCCCGTCACGAACGTCGAAGATCGAACTCTCGTATCTCGCGCCGGACAGCGTCAGCGTCACCACGCTCCCATTCAATGTCGCTTCGGTCAATGGCGAAGCCGCTGATGCCGTCACCGATTCCATCCCTGCGCTCACGGTCAACTGTGCGGTCAACGCGGCGCCGTTGTAGGACTCGATCGCGTCGGCGCCTACCGTGAGCGTCAACGTACCGTCGCTGTCGATGTCGCCATTGAAGTCCAGTTCTACCGTCACCCTGGAATCGCTGACACGCTGCACGCCAAACGTGCCCACGCTTACGCCCGCAATGCCCGACACCGACACCCCGTCACGGACGTCGAAGATGGAACTTTCGAAAGCGCGACCAGCCAGCGTGAGCGTCACCACGCTCCCATTCAGCGTTTCCTCTGTCAAAGGCGCCGCTGTCGACGCCTCCACCGATTCCTCCACCGAGGGGACAGATAAATCTCTGGTGAGCGCGGCGCCGCTGTATGACGCGATGGCCCCCGCCCCCACCGTGAACGTAAGCGTTCCTTCTTCGTCGAAGTCTCCGCTGAAATCCAGTTCTATCGTCAACCGGGTATCGCTTGCCCGCGTAATCCCGAACGTGCCCACGCTTACACCCGCAATGCCCGACACCGACACTGCACGCCGGATATCGAAGATTGACCGTTCGAAAGTACGGCCCGCAAGCGTCACCGCTACCTCGGTGCCGTCCAGCGTCTCCTCGGTCAATGTACCTGAAGTCGACACGGTGATCGACTCCTGGACCGCAGGTACGGGGACCTGGGCATAGGTGAAAATCGGCCGGGCGAACACTGCCGCCACGATTCCCAATGACATCAAGGCGAATCGCCATTTCTCAAGGAGCCGTTTCATAGGTCAGCAACCTTTATTTGAATACGCCAAGTGTAACGCGTCCGCCCTCGATGCTGCATCCGCCGGCGGAAACACATGTATATCGGGTCCCATCCTGCAGCTCGATCAGACCGCCGTTCTGGAAGCTCAGTACCGCGCGGCCGCCACTGATTGTAAGGCTGGCTTTCTGAAGGAGCTTCGGCACAAAAAAGCCGGAGGGGAAATTCGGGAGCGCGTCTCCAACGCCGTAGTTTCCTCTCCCGCTGCTGCCGCTGACCGCGCCAACGGCGAGCCCCGAGGGATCGACCAGTCCGTCGGCGCTGGTGAGCAGGTCCTCGACGTTGGAGCCGTCCAGGTCCGCGCGCTGGATCTTGTCGGCGCCGGGATTCGTCCAGTACATCTTGCCATTGGCCGCGTCCAGAGCGATTTCACCGGGGAACGCCAGGCCCGCCAGCGTGAGCAGGTCTTCAGCATTGGACCCATCAAGGTCCGCGCGCTGGATCTTGCCGTTCTGCCGGTCCGTCCAGTACATCTTGCCCCCGGATACGTCAATCGCCAGACCGTACGGCACGCTCAGTCCGCTGGTGACGAGGTCCTCCACGTTGGAGCCATCCAGGTCCGCGCGCTGGATCTTCGCCGCACCCGCGTCCGTCCAGTATATCTTGCCGCCGGCCATTTCCAGGGCCAACCCGTCCGGGCCGTCCAGCCCGCCGCCGGAGACCAGGTCTTCCACGTTTGAGCCGTCCAGGTCCGCACGCTGGATCTTGTCCGTGCCCCAGTCGGTCCAGTACAGCTTGGCGGTTCCCGTGGAAGGTGGCGTCACGGTCGCGACCGTGATGCTCACCGCGGCGGAGCAGTTGTTTCCGGTATTGGATTCCCCCGTTACGGCATCCACACAGGCGCCGTAGTAGTACGTCCCGGCGGTAGATGGCGCCGTCAGGTTGATCTACTCCGCGCTCGAGCCGGAAACGGTCAGCCCGCCGACCGCGTCCGATCCGACTTCCGTGTCGCTCGTGGAAATCGTCGCATCCGAAGAGCTGTAGTAGCGCAACGTCGATGACGCCGAGGGGCCGTTACCCGTGTTGCGGACGGCTGCACTCAGCGTGAAGGATGCGCCTGCGTCCGGGTTGCTGCTGCTGACCGAAGGCGTATCGACGATCAGGTCCGCGGAGGCGCTGCCGCCGCCTGTGCCGGGACCACTTCCACCCCCGTTTCCGGGCGCGGTCGCCACGGCCACTCCAGAGGGGTCGACGAGTCCGTTCGTGCCGGTGACCAGGTCTTCCACGGCGGAGCCGTCCAGGTTGGCGCGCTGCACCTTGTTCGTGCCAGCGTCCGCCCAGTACATTTTCCCGGCAGAAACGTCCAGCGCCAGACCGTTCGGGCTGTGCAATCCGCTGGTGACGAGGTCTTCCACACCCGAGCCATCGAGTTTGGACCGTTGAATCTTGTCCGAGCGCCTGTCCGTCCAGTACATCTTGCCGCCGGATACGTCAATCGCCAGACCGTACGGCACGCTCAGGCCGCTGGTCACAAGGTCCTCGACGTTGGACCCGTCCAAATCCGCGCGCTGGATCTTTGCCGTGCCGGCGTCCGTCCAGTAGATCTTGCCGCCCGCCATATCCACCGCCAATCCGTCCGGCCCGTCCAGTCCGTCGCCGGAGACCAGGTCTTCGACGTTCGAGCCGTCCAGGTCCGCGCGTTGGATCTTGTCCGTGCCCCAGTCCGTCCAATACAGCTTAAAGGTCACCGTGGCGGGCGGAGTCAACGCCGCGACGGTAATGCTCACGGCGGCGGAGCAGTTGTTGCCGGTATTGGATTCCCCCGCTACGACGTCCACACAGGCGCCGTAGTAGTACGTCCCGGCGGTCGACGGCGCCGTCAGGTTGATCGACTCCGCGCTGGAGCCGGAAGCGGCAAGCCGGCCCACCGCATCCGTTCCAACTTCCGTGTCGTTCGTGGAAATCGTCGCATCCGAAGAGCTGTAGTAGCGCAAAGTCGATGCCGCCGAGGTGCCGTTACCCGTATTGCGGACGGTTGCACTCAGCGTGAAGGATGCGCCTGCGTCCGGGTTGCTGCTGCTGACCGAAGGCGTATCGACGATCAGTTCCGCCGAGGCGCCGCTGCCACCGCCCGTGCCGGGACCGCTGCCTCCCCCGT